>NZ_JBWKZF010000006.1:0-237058 GCF_059424195.1 Caulobacter sp. GW456-12-1-14-TSB4 | reverse complement strand
GCCCCAAGGCCTTGGGGCCGGCCTGCAAGGTCACGCCCGAGGGAGCGGCGAAAGCCGCGGGACCGAGCGTGACCGCCGGAGGCTCTCGACATCTCCGGCGCAGGCTGGCGCGAAAGCGCCGGCCGCAGCCGCCGTGAAACCGCGGAGCGATACCAACGATCGCAAAGCCGGATAGGATAGCTGTAACCGACCAGGAGGCCGCTGATGGATGAGCCCGCGCCCACCCAGACCGATCATCGCGCTTTGCAACGCTTTACCTTGGCGCTGGTGGAGACCTGCGTGCGCAACACCATCCTGGAGGACTGGCATGCCGGGCGCACGGTGGTCAGTCCGGCCGGCGACTTCAGTGACGTCAAGATCGTCACCCCGGCCGGCGAGATCCCCTACCTGGAGCCTCGCGCATCTCCGACGCGGAGATGAAGCAACTCATCAAGCAGGTGGTCGACGCGGTGTTCACCTTCTTGAGCTATCCCGACCAGCCTATTCGCCTGGGCGGCGCCGCCCGCTGGGACAAGCCCAAGCTCAACAAGAAGATGGTCGCGGGCATCCTGCGTCAGAGAGCGATACGCGACGGCGCCGATCCGGCGACGATCTATGGCCAGGCCCCACAGTTGGACGATTGACGCGGGATCGGCAAGCCGCCCGCCCGCTCGGCTCGGACGGCGGGCATAGCAAAACCGCCGAACACCTGTCTTCCCACGCCAGGGCCCGACTGGCGGCCGGCCGGGCTTGCCGCTTCAAGGCCCCGTGACCTTACTGGCGCAACAGCGCGAGCCCGTCATGTCCCACTCCGTCCCGCCTCCCCCACGTCCACCGGGCGTCCTGCCCGCCAGCCGGCCGATCCGTCGCCCCGAACTGCGCAAGCTCGTGCCGCTGGCCGACACCACGATCTACGAGATGGAAAGGCGCGGCGAGTTCCCTAGACGCTATCCGCTGACCCGGCGTTGCGTGGTCTGGGACCTGGCGGAGGTCGAGGCCTGGCTCGCCGATCGAAAGCAGCAGGCCGGCTCGGACCCCGTCGAAGGACCTGACGTCGGCCTAAGACGTACGCGACCGGTTCGCTGAGCCACGATCTCGCTTGCCTCACCCGTTCTTGGCGGGTCGCTCGCGCCACAGGGTCAAGAGTTGGCCAGGCTTGCCCTTGACCAGTGCGCCCGCCGCCATGCCCGCCACGAAGGCGGCGGTGGGGTGGGCCTTCAAGAGATCGACGACACGCACCTCCAAGGGCGCCTCGCGATGCTTCTGGCGGTGGCTACGCTGCAAAAGCGCCCAGGTCGCCAGGATCAGAGCCGAAACGCCCGCGACCACCACATAGGCCCAGGCTGGACCGGTGATCGGCGCGCAGAAGGCATAGAGCGCCATGGCGCTGGCCACGGCGGCGATCGCCGCGGCCATGATCAGACCCGCGCCGGCCATCAGGCGCGAAATGAAACGATCCAGGACATGATCCAGCATAGTCTTCTCCCCAAGCGTCTTTGCTCCCGCAACGACGGCGGCGCCTCTACAAGCGGGTGTTGGGTCCCGCCAGAGCTCTAAGGCGTCGGCTCGATACGGCCGGCCGCATCGAAGTCACCGACCAGTAGCGCGATCGGAAACCCCGATAGCCGCACCACCCCGGCCTCGGCGGCGGGGCCACCGGTGAAGCGGCTCGCGGCGATCGCTGCGACATCACTCACCGGCTCGCAGGCCTGTCCCATCGAGGGGTCGGCCGGGATCAACACCACCGCCTGGGGATGGCAATCCTGAAGAAGCCTGATCAGGTCGGCGACGATCATCGCTCCTCCGCCCGCCGCAAGGGCGACGCCGCGGCCTTGGGCCTTGGAGAACTGGCGCGCGGCGTGGCCCGTCGCGGCGCCGGCGTTGTCGGCGCGCTGGGATCATAGGCGGCGAAACTTCTCGGCTCGATCGGCGCGGCCGGATCGCTCGACGCGGGGACCAGCGCGGCCGCGTCGTTGGCCACCGCACGGCTCGCCTGGGCGGCCATGCGCCCGAACAGCGCGGCATATTCGGCCGCCGACACCCGCCAGGAGCTGTCGGACGCCATGGCGTTGAGCTGGACCCGCCGCCAGACCACCGGGTCACGGTAGAGCGCGCAGGTGCGCCGGATGGCGTCCTCGAGCATGTCCTGGGTCGCCGGCGCGAACTGCACGCCGGTCGCGGCCGAACGGGCCATCCCGGCGGTGTTGGCGTCGATGATGGTGTCGGACAGGCCGCCCGTGCGCGAGACGACGGGGATGGCGCCATAGCGCATGGCGCAAAGCTGCGTGAGGCCGCAAGGCTCGAAGCGCGATGGCGCGAGGATGGCGTCGGCGCCGGCCTGGATCAGGTGGGCCAGGTCCTCGCGGTAACCCAGGAACCGGCCCATGGCGCCGGGATAGCGTTCGGCCGCTTGGGCGAAGGCCTGTTCGTAGCGCGGCTCGCCCTGGCCGCAGACGATCAGTTGCGCGCCCTCGGCGAACAGCACCGGCAGCGCGCCCAGCAAGAGGTCGACGCCCTTCTGGTCGGTCAGGCGGCTGAGGATGCCAAACAGCGGGGCCTCCCCATCGGGCCGCAGGCCAAACTTGGCCTGCAGGGCCAGCTTGTTCATCGCCCGGCTCTCCAGGGACTGCGCAGTGTATCGAGCGCTGATGTCGGGGTCGGTTTCGGGATTCCAGACCTCGGCGTCGATGCCGTTTAGGATCCCGACCAGGGACTTGGCGCGCGCCTTGAGCAGACCGCCAAGCCCCATGCCGCCCTCTTCGGTCGTGATCTCGGCCGCGTAGCTGGGCGAGACGGTGGTGACCTGGTCGGCGAACTGGATGCCAGCCTTCAGGAAGCCGATGTCGCCCCAATACTCGACGCCGTCGATACCCATCGCCTCGGGCGGCAAGCCCAGCTTGGCCAGGAGGGTGGCGGGGAACAGGCCTTGGAAGGCCAGGTTGTGGATCGACAGCACCACGGGCGGCGCCTGGACCATCGGATCCTTCTTGCGCGCATAGTGCAGGTAGGCGGGGGTGAGGCCTGCGTGCCAGTCGTGGGCCTGGATCACGTCGGGCCGATAGTCCGCCAGCAGGCCAAGCCCGATCTCGGCGGCGACCTTGGCCAGGGCGGCGAAGCGCAGGCCGTTGTCGGGCCACTCGACGCCCGGAGCTTGCAGGTAGGGATTGCCGGGGCGCGCATAGAGATGCGGCGCGTCGATCACCAAAAGATCCAATCCGCCGGTGCGGCCGCGCAGCAGGCGCGTGGGGCCGCCCATCAAGGCCTTGAACTTGTGGACCGCCGCGGGCGCTTCCAGGGCGGCGATGACCGAAGGATAGCCGGGGACCAGGGTGATGACCTGCACGCCTTCGCGCGCCAAGGCCAGGGGCAGCGCGCCGACGACATCTGCAAGACCGCCCGTCTTGATCAAGGGATAGATTTCGGCGGCGACCGAGAGGACCCTGGGGCCGCTCATCGGTCGATGCCGGGCAAGGCGCGCGCCGCCGGCGCTTCGCAACTGCACAACAAGCTCTGCCACGCCCCGAACGCCATCGTCTGAACTCCATGAGACGTCCCGGAAACAACGGACGCGAACAAGGGTTCCGCGAGAATTATTTGATGGCCCACGGCACAGATTGACGGCCTGTTCGTTGTGCACTCGCAGCAATTTGGAGATGGCGGGTGGGGCTTGGAAGTGCGGTGTCTTGGGCGTCCGATCCGTTCGGGTTCCTCGGGCGTCACGGGGCGACGGTGCGGACGTTCCAGCCTGGCGCGACGGGCGTCGACGTCACCGCCCGCAAGACCCGTCGGCGGATAGCCACGCTGACCGAGGTCGAGCCGGGGCTCTTCGCCGGAGCGGTCAAGCCTTCGACCGCCTATGCGCTGAGGGTTCACTGGCCGGACGGACCGCACGACGCCGAGGACGTCTATGGCTTTGGGCCGGTGCTGGCGCAGGAGGACCTGGCGGCGATCGTCGACGGCGAGCCGCTCGGCCTGGCGGGCAAGTTGGGCGCGGCGATCCGCACGCTGGAAGGCGTGGAGGGCGTTGCGTTCAGCGTCTGGGCTCCCAATGCGGGTCGGGTCAGTCTCGTGGGCGACTTCAACAGTTGGGATGGCCAGCGACACCCCATGCGCCTGCGCCACGCGGCCGGCGTCTGGGAGATCTTCATCCCGCGGCTGGGCGCGGGTGAACGCTACAAGTTCGATATCGAAGGCGCCGACGGCGTCGTGCGGCGCAAGGCCGACCCGATGGCGCGGGCCAGCGAAACACCCCCGGCCACGGCCTCGATCGTCGCCCCGCCCCTCGATCATGCCTGGGGCGACCAAGCCTGGATGAGCGGACGGGCCGAGCGTCATCATCCCGGCGCGGCGATCTCGATCTACGAGGTTCACGCCGCGTCCTGGCGGCGTCCTTGGGACGGGAGCCCGTGCCACGACTGGGACGCGCTGGCCGATCACCTGATCCCTTATGTCACCAGCCTTGGCTTTACCCACCTGCAGCTGATGCCGATCATGGAGCATCCGTTCGGCGGCTCGTGGGGCTACCAGCCGCTGTCGCAGTTCGCGCCCTCGGCCCGCTATGGATCACCCGCCGCCTTGGCCCGGTTCGTCGACCGCTGTCATCAGGCGGGGCTTGGCGTGATCCTCGACTGGGTCCCGGCCCACTTTCCCAACGACGCTCATGGCCTGGAGCGCTTCGACGGCACGGCGCTCTACGAGCATGCCGATCCCAAGGAAGGCTTCCATCCCGATTGGAACACGCTGATCTACAATCTGGGCCGCCAGGAGGTGGCGACCTTCCTGATCGCCTCGGCCGTCTATTGGCTGGAGCAGTTCCATATCGACGGCCTGCGGGTCGATGCGGTGGCCTCGATGCTCTACCGCGACTACAGCCGCAAGGCCGGCGAATGGACGCCCAACATCCATGGCGGCCGCGAGAACCTGGAGTCGATCGCCTTCCTGCGCCGCCTCAACGCCACGGTCGGTAAGCACTTCCCCAGCGCCATCACCATCGCCGAGGAGTCGACGGCCTGGCCGGGCGTCACCGCGCCGGTCGAGCAAGGTGGGTTGGGCTTCTCCTACAAGTGGAACATGGGGTGGATGAACGACACCCTGCGCTACATGCACCGCGATCCGGTGCATCGCGGCTGGCATGGCGGCGATCTCGGCTTTGGCCTGACCTATGCCTTTTCAGAGCGATTCATCCTGCCGCTGAGCCACGACGAGGTCGTGCACGGCAAGGGCTCGCTGCTCTCCAAGATGCCGGGTGACGCCTGGCGGCAGATGGCCAACCTGCGCGCGCTCCTGGCGCTGATGTGGGCCCATCCGGGCAAGAAGCTGCTGTTCATGGGCGGCGAGATCGGCCAGCGGCGAGAATGGAACCACGACGCCGAACTGGACTGGGCGCTGCTCGAAAGCCCCGGTCACGCGGGCCTGCAGCGCCTCGTTGGCGATCTCAACCGGGTCTACCGCGCCGAGGGCGCGCTGCATCACACCGACGCCGACGCGCGCGGCTTTGAATGGATCGCGCAGAACCACGACCAGGACGGTGTCTTCGTCTTTGAGCGCCGCTCCTTCCACGGCGGCGCGCCGATGATCGTGGCTGTCAACATGACCCCCGAGCCCCGCTACCAACGCCGCGTGCGCGCCCCCCACGCCGGCCGCTGGGCTGAAATCCTCAACACCGACGCGGCCATCTACGGCGGCGGCGATCTGGGCAACCAGGGCGAGGTGATCGGGTTTGCCGATCAGGACGGCGCCGCCGTCCATCTGACCCTCCCGCCCCTGGCCGCCGTCTTCCTCCGTTTTCAAGGACACAGCGCTTGACCCCTTCGCCCGATCGTCTCGAAGCCGGATCTCCGTACCCCCTGGGCGCGACCTTCGATGGTCTCGGCGTCAACTTCGCGGTGTTCTCGGCCAATGCCGAGCGCATCGACCTTTGCTTGTTCGACCCTTCCGGCCGCAAGGAGCTGGCCCGCTATCCCTTGCCCGAGTGCACCGACGAGGTCTGGCACGGCTACTTGCCCCACGCCCGGCCCGGCCAGCTCTACGGGTTTCGCGCCCATGGCCCCTACGCCCCCGAACAAGGCCATAGGTTCAATCCCAACAAGCTGCTGCTGGACCCCTATGCGCGGCGCCTAGCGGGCCAGCTGCGCTGGACCGACGCCCTGCATGGCTACCATGTTGGCTCGCCGCGCGGCGACCTCAGCTTCGATCGCCGCGACAGCGCCCCGGCCATGCCCAAGTCGGTCGTCACCGCCGACGCCTTCGATTGGGATGGCGATCGACGTCCCAACACCCCTTGGTCGGAGACGGTGATCTATGAGGCGCACGTCAAGGGGCTGACGGCCCTCTTGGAAGAGGTCGGACCGAAGGATCGCGGCACCTTCGCCGCCCTCTCCCACCCCAAGGTCATCGCCCACCTCAAGCGCCTGGGCGTGACGGCGCTGGAGCTGCTGCCCGTCCACGCCTTCACCCAGGACCGCTTCCTCCAGGAGCGAGGCCTTTCCAACTACTGGGGCTACAACACCCTGGCCTTCTTCGCGCCCGAAGCGCGCTACTTGGCCAGCGGCAGCCACGACGAGTTTCGCCTGGCCGTGCGGCGCCTGCACGCCAGCGGCATCGAGGTGATCCTCGACGTTGTCTACAACCACACCGCCGAGGGTAGCGAACTGGGTCCGACCCTGTCCCTGCGCGGCCTCGACAACGCCACCTACTATCGCCTGCTCGCCGACAATCCGCGCCACTGCGTCAACGACACCGGCACCGGCAACTCGCTGAACATGGCCTCGGCGCGGGTCATCCAGATGGTGGCCGACTCGTTGCGCTATTGGGCCCAGTCCTTCCGGGTCGACGGCTTCCGCTTCGACCTGGGCGTCACCCTGGGCCGTGAAGGCGATGCGGGCTTTTCGCCGGGCGCGGCCTTCTTCGACGTCCTGCGTCAGGACCCCGTGCTGGGCCGACTGAAGCTGATCTCCGAGCCTTGGGATATCGGGCCGGGCGGCTATCAACTGGGTCACCACCCGCCCAGTTTCGCCGAATGGAACGACAAGTTCCGCGACACCACGCGGCGGTTCTGGCGCGGCGACGCCGACCAGCGCGCCGACTTGGCCGCGCGCCTCTCGGGATCGGGCGATCTCTTCGATCGCCGCGCGCGGCGGCCCTGGGCTAGCGTCAACATGCTCACCGCCCATGACGGCATGACGCTCAACGACGTGGTCAGCTACGACAATCGCCACAATGAGGCCAACGGCGAGAATGGCCAGGACGGTCACAGCGAGAACTATTCTCGCAACTGGGGCGCGGAAGGCCCCACCGAGGACGAGGCGATCCTGACCCAGCGCGGACGCATCCAGCGCTCGATGCTGACGACGCTGATGGCGTCGCTGGGTACGCCGATGTTGCTGGGCGGCGACGAGTTTGGCCGCACCCAGCAGGGCAACAACAACGCCTATTGCCAGGACAGCCCGATCAGCTGGTTCGACTGGACGCTTGCGGCGAGCGAACCGGGCCAAGCCCTGACCGATTTCACCGCGCGTCTGATCGCCCTGCGCAAGGCTCATCCCCTGCTGCGGGCGGGCGCCTTCCTTTATGGCCAGGAAGAGGTCGCGCCGGGGGTGCTCGACATCGACTGGTTCGACGAGCGCGGCGCACGCCTGTCGGAGGACGACTGGCGCAACCCCGACGGGCGGGCGCTGCTGATGCGGCGCGCGCGCCGGCTCGACGACGGCCGGCTTGAGTTGATCGCCTTGGCGCTCAACGGCGCGGCCGAGACCCTGACCTTCACCTTGCCTCACGAGGGACTGACCTTCGAACGGCTGATCGACAGCGTCGAGCCGGACGCGGCCTCAGGCCCGCTCGGCGATACCCTCGACTTGGCCGGCGGGGGCGCTGTGGTGCTGCGCGCGGTAGGAACGCTGGCATGACGCGGCGCGCCGGACCAACTTGGCTTGGACCGGATCGGGCGCGCTTCGACCTCTGGGCCCCCAGTTGCGAGGCTGTCGGGCTGGAACGCGATGGCGAGCCTACCTTGACCATGGACGCCGTCGGCGACGGCTGGTTCAGCGTCGAAGCTCCGGTCGCCCCGGGCGGACGCTACCGTTTCCGGCTGGACGAGTCGCGCACGGTCCCCGATCCGGCCAGCCGAGCCCTGTCCGACGACGTCCACGGCTGGAGCCTGTTGCTCTCCGAGCAGCCCTATCCCTGGCGCCACCCTGATTGGGCCGGCCGGCCCTGGCGCGAGGCGGTGCTCTATGAAGCTCACGCCGGCCTGCTGGGCGGGTTCAAGGGAGTCGCCGAGCGGCTGCCGGACCTAGCGCGTCTAGGCGTCACGACCCTGCAACTGATGCCGGTAAACGCGTTTTCCGGCGTCCGAAACTGGGGCTACGACGGCGTTCTGCCCTATGCCGTCGCCCCTGCCTATGGCGCGCCCGAAGACCTCAAGGCCCTGGTCGACACCGCCCATGGCCTGGGCATGATGGTGCTACTGGACGTGGTCTATAATCACTTCGGCCCCGACGGAAACTATCTGCCGTCCTATGCCGCCGCGTTCTTCGACGGAGACCGCCATACCCCATGGGGTCCGGCGATCGCCTTCCATCGCCCGCCGGTGGCGAAGTTCTTCATCGACAACGCCCTCTACTGGCTGGAAACCTACAAGCTCGACGGCCTGCGCTTCGACGCGGTGCATGCGATCGGCGACAACGGCTTTCTCGACGCCATGGCCGCCGAGGTCCGAACGCGCATCGTCGATCGGCCTATCCACCTCGTCCTCGAGAACGAGGCCAACGACGCCGCGCGACTGACCTCCGGCTTCGACGCCCAATGGAACGACGACTTCCACAATGTCGTCCACGTCCTGCTGACGGATGAGACCAGCAGCTACTACCAGGACTTCGCCGACCGCCCGGCCGAGCGCCTGGCGCGCTGCCTGTCCGAAGGCTTCATCTATCAGGGCCAGGCCTCGCCCAATCACGAGGGCCGTCCTCGCGGCGCCGCCAGCGGCCACTTGCCGCCGACCGCCTTCGTCAACTTCCTGCAAAACCACGATCAGGTCGGCAACCGCGCCTTAGGCGAGCGGCTGACACGGCTGGTTTCGCCGGACCGCTTGCGCGCGGCCATGGGCCTGCTGCTGCTAGCGCCGCAAATCCCGATGCTGTTCATGGGCGAGGAGGACGGCGCGACCGAACCGTTCCTGTTCTTCACCGATTTCCATGACGCCCTGGCGGACGCGGTGCGCGAGGGCCGCCGGCGTGAGTTCGCCCAGTTCCCCGCCTTCGCCGACCCCGACGCGCGACGGGCCATTCCCGACCCTAACGCTCAGACGACATTCGAAGCCTCGCGGCCGAAGCCGGGCCCGGACGCGGCGGCCTGGCGCGCCCTGATCGGTCACCTGCTGCGCCTGCGTCGCGAGCACCTGGCCCCGCATCTAGAGACGGCGGTCAGTCTCGGCGCCGAGGCGATCGGATCGAAGGCCGTCCAGGCGCGATGGCGGCTGGAGACCAAGACCTTCACCCTGGCGGTCAATCTCGGCGACAAGCCCGTCCTGCTCTCGCGGGTCCCCGGAGGTCCGCCCTTGGCCGTGGTCGGGGTCGAGCCACTTCGCGGTCTCCTAGCCCCCGCCACCTCCGTCGCCTGGCTCGAGGCCGCGCCATGACCGATCCGGCCCTCCTCGCCTTGGCCAAGGCCGTGGGCATCCTCGTCGACTGGACCGACTTCGACGGGGTCGAGCGCCAGGTGAGCGAAGACACGCTGCGCGCCGTCCTGACCGCCTTGGGCCATGACCTAGCTGCCCCGCGGGCCGCCCTTGTGCGTCTCAAGGACCGGCCCAGCCCCGACCTGCTCATAGTCCAGGCGGGCCAGCCCCTCACGTTGCCGACGAAGTCCGGACATGCGCGGGTGACGCTTGAGGACGGCGGCGTCTTGGACCTGATCGCAATGGACGGGATGCTGACCTTCAGTCTCGACCCGCCCGGTTACCACACCCTCGATCTCGACGACCGCGTGCTGACCGTGGCGGCCTGCCCGCCCCGCTGCCTGACGCCGCGTGACCTCTTGGGTCGCCCCGCCTGGGGCCTGGGCGTGCAGCTCTACGCCTTGCGCGAGTCTGGCCCGTTCGGCGACTTCGCCAACCTGGCCGCCTTCGCGCAGGCCGCCGGCGCGGCCGGCGCCGACGCCCTGGCCATCAGCCCGACCAACGCGCTCTTTCCCGCCGCGCCCGAGCGCTGCAGCCCCTATTCGCCGTCGAGCCGGGACCATCTCAACATCCTCTACGGCGATCCCAGCCTGATCGGCGCGGCGCCACCGGCGGTCACCGACACGCCTCTGGTGGACTGGTCCGCCGGCGCGGCCGCCAAGATGGCGCGGCTGAATACGGCCTACCACGTGTTCGCCGGCGATCCGCGGCTGGAGGCCTTCATCGCCGCGGGCGGCCAAGCGCTCTACCACCACGCCCTCTTCGAGGCGCTCGACGAACGCTTCGCCCCTACCCTGGGCGCTGGAAGCTGGCGCCGTTGGCCAACGCCCTTCAGGTCGCCGCACGCCGCCGAGATCGAGGCCGAGGCCTTGGGCCTGGGCGATCGGGTCGGCTTTTTCCTGTTTGCCCAATGGCTGGCCGATCTTGGGCTAGAGCAGAGCCAGGCTGCGGCTAAGACCGCCGGCATGGGCCTAGGCCTGATCGCCGATCTCGCCGTGGGCCTGGACCCCGGTGGTTCGCACGCTTGGAGCCGGCCGCAAGACCTGATGATGGGGCTGACGCTAGGCGCGCCGCCCGACGCGTTCCAGGCCGCGGGCCAAGGCTGGGGCATCACCAGCTTTTCGCCCGACGCCCTGGTCGCCACCGGCTATGCTCCGTTCCTGACGACCCTGCGTGCCGCCCTGCGCCACGCCGGGGGCGTGCGTATCGACCATGCTCTGGGCCTGGGCCGGCTGTGGGTCGTACCCGACGGGGCCACCGCCGACCAAGGCGCCTATCTGCGCTATCCGCTCGACGATCTTCTTAGCCTGATCGCCCTGGAATCGCGCCGTGCGGGCGCGGTGGTGATCGGCGAGGACCTGGGCGTCGTCCCGCCCGGCTTGCGCGCCAGTCTCTCCGAACGGGGTCTCCTGGGCATGCGGGTGCTGCCGTTCGAGCGCGACGCGAAAGGCGCCTTCAAGCCGCCGGCCAGCTGGGACGCCCTGGCCGTGGCCATGACCAGCACCCACGATCTGTCGCCGACCGCCGGCTGGTGGAAAGGCCGCGATATCGACTGGCGCGCCCGCCTGGGGGCGGCCGGCGATCGGCAAGCCGAAGCCGCCGCCCGCGAAGCCGACCGCCACGCCTTGTGGGACGTGGCGAGCGCGGCCGGCGTGACGGCCGACCCGCCGCCTCCGGCCGACGCCCCAGAGGCGGCGGTCGATGCTGTCCTGGCGCTCGTCGCCCAGACCCCTTGCGAGCTGGTGCTGGCGCCGGTCGAGGACCTGATAGGACTGGATGAGGCCCCCAACCTGCCCGGGGTGGTCGACGTCCATCCCAACTGGCGCCGCCGTCTGCCCGAAGGCGGCCCGTCGCTCTTCTCCGCAGCCCCCGTCGCCGCGCGCCTGGCGCGGCTGCGCGCCCAGAGACCCTGATGATCCCAACCGCCACCTACCGCGTGCAATTTCACGCCGGCTTCACCTTCGCCGACGCCGCGGCCCTGGCGCCCTATTGGGCCAAGCTCGGGATCAGCCACCTCTACGCCTCGCCGATCACAACGGCGCGCGAGGGCTCCACCCATGGCTATGACGTCATCGACCCGACGACGATCAATCCGGCGCTGGGCGGCGAAGGCGGTTTTCGGGCCATGGCGGACGCGCTGCGCGCCGAGGGGCTCGGGCTCGTGGTTGACATCGTCCCCAACCATGTCGCCGTCGGCGGCGCCGACAACGCCTGGTGGCTTGATGTGCTGGAGAAGGGCCAGGAGAGCGCTTACGCCCGCTATTTCGACATCGACTGGACCCCGCCCGACCCGAGCCTGACCGGCAAGCTCCTCGCCCCATTTCTAGGCGCGCCCTATGCCCAGGCCTTGGCCGACGGCGCTATCGTCCTAGATGTCGAGCCAAGCCTTGGTCGCCTGTCGGTCCTGGCTCATGGCGCGCATCGCTTTCCCCTGCGGCGGCAAGACTACGCCGAGGTCTTGGCGGCGGTGGGCGCCGAGCGGGTCGCCGATGTCGATCCAGGCAAGCTCGCGGCGGCCTACGACGCCGCGCGCCTGCACGCCCTGTTGGAGCGCCAGAACTACCGCTTGGCCTGGTGGCGGACGGCTGGCGACGCCATCAACTGGCGGCGGTTCTTCGACATCACCGAGCTGGCCGGGCTTCGTATCGAGGACCCTGCCGTGTTCGAGGCTGTCCATGCCCTCCCCCTGCGGCTCTATCGTGAAGGTCTCATCGATGGCCTGAGGGTCGACCACGTCGATGGCCTGGCCGATCCGGCCAACTACGGCCGCCGCCTGCGGCGCGCGCTCGAGGACGCCGCGCCCGATCGCACGCCCTGGCTGGTGGTCGAGAAAATCCTTGGCGCCAATGAGACCCTGGCCAGCGACTGGGGCGTCGACGGCACGACCGGCTATGAGGTGATGAACGAGATCTCGGCGGTGCAGCACGACGCTCAGGGCGCTCAGCCGCTAGGCGCGCTGTGGCGCGACCTGAGCGGTCGCTCGGACGCCTTCGTCGACGAGGAGCATGCCGCCCGCCGTGAAATCCTGACCCGCGACTTCGCCATCCAGCTCGATACGGCCGCCCTGGCTTTTCACCGCCTGGCCCAGACCGATATCGCCACGCGCGACCTGCCCGCGCCGAGCTTGCGTCGCGCCCTCGTCGCCCTGATCACTCAATTCCAGCGCTACCGAACCTATGCGACGGACACCGGGGAGGTCCCAACCGAGGCCTTGGCCCTGGCGGCGGCGCTCGAGCCGACCTGCGGCGCGGCCCTGGAGCAGATCGGCCGCTGGCTGCAAGGCCAAGGCCCCGCCGAGCTTCGCGCCGAAGCTGTCCGGCGCTTCGAGCAGCTCAGCGCTCCCGTGGCCGCCAAGGCCGTCGAGGACACCGCGTTCTATCGGTTTGGGCGCCTGCTCTCGCGCAACGACGTCGGCTTCGACCCCGGCCGTTTCTCGGCCTCGCCGGGCGACTTCTTGGCGCTGGCGGCCGCGCGAGGAGAGGCCTTTCCTCATAGTCTTCTGACGACCGCCACCCACGACCATAAGCGCGGCGAGGACGTCCGCGCCCGGCTGGCCGTGCTCAGCCACGCCCCGGACGCCTGGGTCGAACGCGCCAGAGCCTGGCTCGCCGCGACGACACCCCAGGACGTCGCCCCGGGCGACGCCCATATTCTGCACCAGATGATCGTTGGGGCCTGGCCGCTCGACCTATCGCCGCAGGATCCCGTCGCGATGAGCGCGTTCGCCGATCGCCTGGCCGGATGGCAGCGCAAGGCGCTGCGTGAGGCCAAGCTGCGCACGTCCTGGACCGTGCCAGACGAGAACTACGAGTCGGCTTGCGAGCGGTATCTGCGCGACCTGCTCACCGGACCTGATGCCGCATTCCGCGCCGACTGCGCCGCTTTTGTCGAGGAGATCGCACCAGCCGGCGTGGCGTTCAGCCTGATCCAAACCGGCCTGCGCCTGACCCTGCCAGGCGTGCCCGACCAGTTCCAAGGAACGGAATTGTGGGACTTCAGCCTGGTGGATCCAGATAACCGTCGCCCCGTGGACTATGCGGCCCGACAGGCCGCTCTGCAGCGGGATCCAGGCAGCCTCGCCTGGCGGGACGGCGCCACCAAGCTGACCCTGATCCACCGGCTTCTTGGGCTACGGCGCGACCACCCGGATCTCTTCGTCGCCCCGCTTCGTCCCGTGGCGGTGACCGGCCCACGCGCCAGTCAGGCGGTGATCTTCGAACGCGTCTCGGCCCAGCGCCGCCTGCTGGTCGTCGCCGCGGTCGGCTGCGCCAAGGCGTGCCTGGCTGCGCGCGCGCCTTTGATCGGGGCCGACTGGTGGGGCGACACAGCCCTGCCTGATGGTCGCCGCCTGGCCGACCTCATGCAGGGCGCGCCCTTCTGGCTAGAGCTCGCGTGAGACCGTTGGTCGCGGCCTAGCTTGGTTGACAGGACTCGCTATCGGCGCGTCCATGGTCGGGCTTCTGGGGAGGGGCGCCGTGGCCAAGGTCATGATCGACTACGAAGAAAAGCTCTATCTGGCTCTGGCCGCCCTGCGCGGCGCGGGCTTCTCGCCGCTGCGGCTCGTGCTGGATCGCCCCGCCCGCCTTGGCCCGACCAGCCTGGACTGGCCCAAAGGCGGCGCCGCCCGAGCGCTGGATCTTGAGGTCCGGTTCGAAGCGGACGGCGAACCCCACATTGTCGCCCAGAAGGACGACCGCACGTTCCAGGCCCCTATCCGGCCAAGCCTTCTGGCCCGCTGGCTGGCTTCCGACGCCGGCGAGCGTGAGCCGTTGGCGCTGATCCCGGCTTACGCCCAGCCCCGTCTGCGCGTCGTCCGCTAGCTACTAGGACGACACACCGTCTTAGCGATCAGAGCCGCGCAGGTCACCGGGCGCCCCGCTGGGCGCGACCTCGCATCCAGGAAAGCGCAAGGCATGCCAAGCCAATCGGTATGCCGCCCAAGATCGCGGCAACTGCCCAACTTGCCGTTGGCGCTATAGCCGGGGTCTGGGCGGCAAGAAGGCCCTGTGCCAGCTCCCATAGCCCGACGAAACAGAAGGTTAGCCCGCAAAAGGCGCAGCCCCCCGCCACCCAATCGATACCTGGACCTTGGCCGCCGGATCGAGGGCTCTTCGCCATTCAAGTCTCCCATCTGCCAGCGTGACCACCAACGCGGTCCGCAAGACTTTGCGACCCCGTCATACGACGCAAGATGGGGGTTGGATCAGGGCCAAAGCAAAGATTTTTCGGTGGGGAACTGCGCCCATCAGCCCCCATTACCCCTACTCGATAAACCCTGTTCAAGGCTGGAAAATGGGCAAGTTCGTCAGTCGTCGCAGGCCGCTGGCGGCGTGCCTGTTGTCCGTGCTCTGGCTTGGCGGATGCGCGACGGGCCAGGGCAGTTTTGTCGCCGGCTCGGGCGGCGCTTCCGACTCCGAAAGCTTCGCTGAGGACGAAGGATTTTATAGCGACGCGGCGTTCGATCGCGACGCGCCTGGCCTCCTGGCGGCCAGCGGCAACGTGCTCTTGCCGGGCGGCCGAAATCTTGCGCCGCCCAGTTTGAACCTCGGCGGCGCCGGCTCAAAGCCCCTGCTGAGCACTGGGCCGGCCAACGCCGACGTCGACGTCAATCTTGGACTTTTGAATGGCGCAAACGCCTCGGCGGGCCTGACCACTGGTCTCGGCGCGGTCAATGTCAACACCGCTCTCGGCGGCCCCCTTCTGGCCTTGAACGGGTCACGCGCGGCGCTTCTTGGGGTCAGCGCCGCCGGGCCCAACATCCTGGGCGTGACGCCCAACCTGTCCGCAAGCGTGGGCACAGCGGTCAATCCGGCAACCGCCGCCACCCAGTCGCTGATCAACGCGACGGTCGGGGCGACCACGCCAAGCGGACCGGTCATCGCGCCGATCGGCGGCGCGCCCTTGACGCCGCCGGTGCTCGGCGTGCCGGGCACGACGCCCTTGCAGACCTTGCTTCCCCTGCTGCCCACCGCCCCCAAGCCGCCGGCTTTGCCGGGCCTCTTGGGAAACTGAGAAAGTCGACATGCGCCCCATTTCCCTGCTGATGGTCACGGTGGCGGCGCTTGCCCTACCGCTGGCGGTCCACGCCCAGACCAGCACGACCCGTGTGGTCCCGCAGAACCGCCCCGACCAGAACCCGCGCATCACGCGCGCCCGGCCTGCGCCAGCACCCAAGGTCCCGCGGGGTCGTGCTCGCTCCACCCCGCTCGCGCCGTTCGTCCTGCGTGAGGTCCGCTTGGAGGGCTCGACCCTGCCGCCAGCGGTCATCGAGGCCGCGTGGCGGCCATTCGTCGGCAAGACCGTCGACACCCGCGACCTCGTCAAGATCACTGACGCCTTGGCGCGCGCCTATGAGCAACGCGGCTATGCGATCTATACCGTCGTCGCGCCCGATCAGGTGTTTACCGACGGCGTCCTTCGCCTGCGAGCCCTGGAAGGTTACATCGCCGAGACGGAAGTCCAGGCCCCGAACGCCAAGAGTCGCGCCCAGGCCGACCGCCACCTCGCCCGCCTTAAAGCCGACAAGCCGCTGCGTCGCGACACGCTCGAACGCTACATTTCGCTGATCCGCGATATCCCTGGCATGAGCAATGAGATTGCTCTGGAGAACGGCGCCGGCGACGACGGCGTGCGATTGAAGCTCAAACTGACGCCCAAGCCGGTGCAGCTCGCCGTGTCGGTCAACAATCGCGGCACGGCCTACCTGGGTCGGACCCAGGTCCAGGCCGATCTCTACCTGAACGGCTTCATCCGCTCGGGCGACCAGACGCGATTCTCGGTCGCCGTGCCGACCGACATTGACCGCTTCCAGTCCTACTCCCTTTCACACGCAACGCCGGTGGGCGACGATGGCCTTACCTTGGGTCTCAACGCCGGCTATCTCAAGACCCGACCCAAGGTCGGCGGCCTCGTGGGCCACGCCAAGTCGGGCGGCGTCCAGCTGTCCTATCCGCTGCTCCGCAGCTATGAGCGAGACGCCTACATCAACGTCTCGGTCGATGGCGTCGACAGCGATAACGCCTTCCTGGGCTACACCTTCGCCAACGACAAGACACGCGCTGCCCGCGTGGCGCTGTCGACCAGCGCTCAGACTGATCGTCGGCTCTGGTACGTCAGCGGCACGCTTAGCCAGGGCATCGACGGCCTGGGCGCGCAAACCGATCCGATGCTAGGCAAAATGGCGTTCCGCAAGCTCAACCTGCGGGGCGGCGCCGCCTTCAGCCTGGGCAAGCAAGGCGCCCTGCGCCTCAACGGCGCGGGCCAGGCCACCGGCGACCGTCTGCCCGGCACCGAGCAGTTCGCCATCGGCGGCGACGAGTTCGGCCGAGGCTACGAGGCCTCGGTGATCGCGGGCGACAGCGGCCTGGCCGGCTCGGCCGAGCTGGCTTTCGTGCCCGCCAAGGCGCCCAAGGGCTTTGCCGGCTCGGAAGCCTACGCTTTCGTCGACGGCGGCAAGGTCTGGTACCGCAGTCGTTTTGGCTATCCCGGGTCCCACGCTGATCTGAAGTCGGCGGGCGCGGGCGCGCGCGTGCGTATTCGCGATAAGGCGATCGTCCAAGTCGAGGCGGCCAAGGCCTTGTCCAATGACATTGCCTTCCTCGACGCAAGGCCCTGGCGGGGCGTGGTTTCGCTCAAGACGGTTTGGTAGGCCTTCGACCACCCTGACAAGATCAAGCGCTCGGTCCTCGGCCGGGCGCTTCTTCATATCCAGCGTCGCCGAGGCGATGAGCGGCAAAAGAAAAGCCGCTCGTTTCCGAGCGGCCTGTCGAGTGGGCGGAGAGAAGGCGTAGGGTAAGGGGCCAGGAAGGGCGCGGCAGAGCCGCGCCCCCTGCAGTCGTTTAACGCGGCGTCGAAGACGACGAGTTTTGCTGGTTGCCGCTCGACGAACGGTTCGTCATCGACGAATGGCTCGCGCTGCGGTCACTCGACGACTTGGTCGAGTTGTTGTGGCTTTCGCCGCCGGCGCTCTGGCGCTGGACGCCACCGATCGTAGTGCTGTCGGTGCTGATCGGCACGCCGATGTGCAGGCCGCTCGACGAAGCGTCGGAGCTGTTGTTCGAGGCCGAGTTGGCGCCGTTGTTCGAGCCGCCGCCAGCGTTGTTGCTGGTCGAGCCGTTGGTGCTCGAGGTGTCCTTGTACGTACCGATCTGCGGATCGGCGTGGATGCCGCCGAGCGTGGTGTCGCGCAGGTTGGTGTTGTTGTCGTGCCAGCTATCGCCGGTCTTGTTCGTCTCGCGGCTTTGCATGTTGTTCTGCGTGCCGCTGTTCGAATTGGAGTTCTGCTTGTTGGTCGACGAGCTGCTCTGTTGAGCCGAGCTGCCGCCGCGGCCGAGCAGGTTGGAGCCATTGCCGCTGGTGATTTGGGCGAAAGCGGGCGCAGCGATTAGGGTCAGCGCGGCCGCGCCAGTCAGAAGGTAATTACGCACTGAGAATTCTCCTGGATTTGAATAGGGCGGTGCCGACTTGCGCCGACATCAAACAAACTCAGGGCGATCACAAAGGTTTCTACTAAATCAGTAATATGGCATCATTTTATTCAACATCGCGAGACGCACAAAACTGAACGTCGGTAATTCGACAGATGACACTTCCATTTATACTGTACTGCGTACGATGGAATACTGGGATTGGATCACATCAATTGACGATATTTCGACATTGAAATCGAACGGAGTTCTCTCTGAGGGGTTGATCCTCCAGCGCGTCACCAGAACGCCACTCCTCGGACACAAGCCGCTGCCCCTTACCGCCTCGTCTCTCCACACGGACGATCCCAGCGCCTGGATCGCGAGCATCGCCAGCAATGGCGACCGGCTGGCGTTCTCCAAGCTCTTCCGGCGGTTTGCGCCCAAGCTGAAGAGCTACTTTTTGCGCAATGGCTTCGAGGATGGCGAGGCCGAAGACTTAAGCCAGGAGACCTTGCTACGGGTCTGGCGCTGTGCAGCTCAGTTTGATCCGGCCAAGTGCGAAGCCTGGGGTTGGATCTACGCAATCGCCCGCAACCTGCGCATTGACCGATACCGAAAGGCGATGCGTCAAACCGCGACGGTCTCGGACCTTGCCGCGCCGGCGAGCGATCCTGAAGGTCAGATTGTCGTAGCCGACAGCGCCCGGCGCCTACGCGGCGCCCTGGGCTGTCTGGCCGACGATCAAATCGCCGTCGTGAGACTGGCCTATTACGATGATAGACCCCATTCTGAGATCGCCCGACGATTGAACGTCCCATTGGGAACTGTGAAGTCGAGACTGCGCCGAGCGGCGGCGCTGTTGAGGGTGACCCTCGGTGAGTAAGCTTTGCATTTTCATCCATCTCCCGACCTGATCGAGCGCTTCGCGGCAGGGAACCTTCCGCTGGCGCCATCCTTGGTCGTCGAGAGCCACATCGAAGTCTGCCCGCACTGCGCAAAGGCCGCATTCGGCTTGGAGGCCGCCCATGGTCGCGGTCTGGCTGATCTCCCCGACGCGCAGCTCAAGCCGGATGCTCTCGATCGGGCCCTCGCGGCGCTGGACGCCACGCCCGCCAACCCACCACGCTTTGACGACACCCCCCTACCCGCCGCGGTTCTGCGCCAGGGCCTTCATCCGCGCCGGTTTATCGGCCAGGATTACTGGGTGGCCCCGGTGCGTCGCGCGCGTCGCGATAGCTGGCGCGCCTATGTCCTACGGGCGCCTGCGGGTACGTCGATCCCGGCTCACCGGCATCTGGGTCAGGAGTATTTTCAAGTCTTGATGGGCGCGGTCACCGATACCGACCTTCGGCGAACCGGTGATTTTGTTGGCGGCTCCACCGGCGCCGATCACGCGCTCAAGGTCGGACCCGACTCCCCCTGCGCGTGTCTGATCGCTGTCGAGCATGGCGCACTGTGGCGTGGGGCGATGCGCCTGCTCTCGCCCCTGCTCGGGGTCTGAAGGCCAAACAGCGGTTTGCACTTAAGTCCCTTGGGAAATCGCCCCTAATTTACCTTCGTTGCCGACGGTTGGGCTTCCCAGCCGAACACGCTGCGCCCACCATAGGTATGCGACATGGCTCGCTCCTCGGCGATGTAGGCGTCGACGGATGGGCCCGTGGCCTGGCGCTCCAGTCGGCGCGCCTGATCGTCCAGTCGCTGGATCGCGCCCAGCGCCTCCTCGCGTCCAAGCTTGGCGCTTTCAACTGCGCTCTTCAGCACACGGATCGTCTCGTCATAGACTTTGGTCGGCACCGGGAAGGGATGGCGATCCTTGCCGCCCAAGGCCAGCGAGAACCTCGCTGGATCGCTGAAACGGCAAGGCGCGCCGTGTACGACCTCGGCGACCATGGCCAGTGTGCGAACGGTGCGCGCGCCCACGCCCGGGACCAGAAGGAGCTCGCTGAAGTCCTTGGGCCCCTGCTCGACCGCCGCCGCCAAGGCGCCGTGCAGCCGGCGGGTTACGACGTCTTGCGCCCGGACATCGTGATGATCGGGCATGATGAGATGAGGCAGCATCGCCTGGGCCGGCGTGGGATCTTCGGCGGCCGTCAGCTTGCGCGCCTCGCGCGCGACGCCGTCCGGACCAAGGCTGGTCAATAGGTCCAGCTGCGCCATTCGCGACGCCTCAGCCCGCCGGTCGGTCAGGTTGACGATCGTGCCCCGCCCTCGCCCCTCGATAGCCGCATGTGGCGCGTCCACGAAGCTCCTCAGATCCCGCGAGAGCCAATGGTAGCGCCGGGCCTGCTTGCGATCGCCGTTCATGCCCTGCTGGACGACGACCCACTGGCCGTCGTCGGCGACGATGAAGCCGTGCAGGTAGAGATCAAAGCCGTCCTGCACAGCGGCGCTGTCGACCTTGGCCACCAGCCGACTGGTGTGTGCCAGCAGCGCCCCATCGAGTCCGACGCGCTCGCCAACGCCGATCAGCTCGGCCGGCGTCAGGCGCGAGGCCTTGCCGCGGCCGCCGCAGACATGGATGCCCAGCTCGGCCGACAATGGCGAGAGACCCCGCTTGAGCGCACCCAGCACGCTGGTGGTTATGCCTGACGAGTGCCAGTCCATGCCCATCACTGCGCCAAACGACTGGAACCAGAAGGGATGGGCCAAGCGCCGCAAGAGTTCCTCCCGGCCATAGTGGTGCACGATGGCCTGGCTGACGACCGCGCCCAGCCGCGTCATGCGCTCGCCCAGCCAAGCGGGCACGCGCCCGCCATGCAGCGGTAGGTCGGCGCTCCCCGCGCGTCTGGCCATGCTGACTCCGATGTTCCGCAATCGTTCTAGCATGCGAGCATATCTTCGTCAGTCGTCTATCCGTCACACGACCGAAGCCACTGAGGGTTGGAACGGCGCTCGCCGTGCGCCGTTGGTGCTGCCTGAGCCGCCGGAGACAAGACCATGACCCCCGAGGACCGTCTGAAGATGCAGGATCCGCGCGAGCAGTATCCCAAGCCGCCCTTTCCTGCCCAGCCGCAGGCCGCGCCGGGCTTGGCCGCAAGGATGCACCCGCGCCCAGATCATGGTGAGGAAAGCTACAGGGGTTCGGGCAAGCTGGCGGGCCGCAAGGCGCTGATCACCGGCGCGGATTCGGGGATCGGTCGGGCCGCGGCCATCGCCTACGCCCGTGAAGGCGCTGACGTCGCCATCGGTTATCTGCCGAGCGAGGAGAGTGACGCGCGCGAGGTCATCGCCCTGATTGAAGCCGAAGGCCGCAAGGCCATCGCCTTGCCCGGCGATATCAAGGATGAAGGCTTTTGCCGGGAGCTCGTCGCCAAGGCGGTCGAGGCGCTGGGCGGGCTCGATATCCTGGTCAACAACGCTGGCAAGCAGGTGAGCCGTCCCGATATCGGCGCGATCGACAGCGAACAGTTCGATCAGACCCTCAAAACCAATCTCTACGCCATGTTCTGGATCACCCAGGCGGCCAAGCCCCATCTGCGTCCCGGATCGGCGGTGATCAACACCGCGTCCATCCAGGCCTATGAGCCTTCCGAAACGCTGCTCGACTACGCCACCACCAAGGCTGGCATTGTCGCTTTCACCAAGGCCTTGGCCAAGCAGCTGATCAAGAACGGCGTGCGCGCCAACGTCGTGGCGCCCGGCCCGTTCTGGACGGCGCTGCAACCGAGCGGCGGTCAGACCCAGGAAAAGGTCCAGCATTTTGGCGAGCAGAGCCAGTTTGGTCGCCCCGGCCAACCCGTGGAGATCGCACCGGTTTATGTGCTGCTAGCCTCGCAGGAAGCCAGTTTCATCACCGGCGAAGTCTATGGCGTCACCGGCGGTGCGGGCGTCGCGTGACGACGCATCACGCATCGGCTCAAGACGTCGAGACTACCGAGCCGAGCTTTGCGCGCGCGTTCCGCGACCGCCCGGATGTTGCCTATCCGACTTAAGTCGCGGAAAACAAAAGTGTTTTCAAACGGAACGTCCGGCCCGGCCTGCGGTTCGTCAGAGTATGTCAAGCAACGCGCCCCTTGTCCTGATCGTCGAAGATGAACCTCTGGTGCGAGAGATCGCCGCCGCAGCCATCCAGGACGCCGGCTACGAGGTGGTAGAGGCCGCCAATGCCCGTGAGGCGGTCGATATCCTATGTACGCGCGCCGACGTCGGCGTCCTGTTCACAGACGTGGACATGCCCGGCGACCTTGACGGGCTGCGCTCGCGCGCTTGGTCCATGAGCAGTGGCCGGCCATTCGCTTGGTGGTGACATCGGGACGCTCTCTGCTCGGCCCGGTTCCAGACGACGGGCGGTTCGTCGCCAAGCCCTACAGTCTACAGCACTTGGCCGACACGCTCGCGAGCGTGACGGTCTCCAAGCATTGAAGACTTGTGCCGCGTAGAGGCAGACTCTCGCCGGGCTAGGCGGCCGGATCCAGGATGACGCCGTGTGTGGCGGAAGGCTGCAGAACCGGCGTGTGCTTTCGCCCTGCCACCCAGGCGTCGATCATGTCAGCCCACTCCTGCAGCATGTGGCTCCTGGCGTGAGCGTATTCGGCCACGTTGTAGACCCGGCGCGACGTGCGGCGGTCGACGTGAGCCAAGCATTTCTCGATCCAGTCGCCATCAAACCCGACCTCGTTGAGCAATGTCGAGCCCGTGCGACGAAGATCGTGCACCGTGAAGGGTGCGAGCTGTTGCTGGTTGCGCGTTGCGCGTTCGGCGATCGACGCGGTAACGCGGTTGAAGGTGGCGTTCGACATCGGCTGATCCGGCTCGTAGCGGGATGGCAGCAGATAAGGCGAGTTTCCCGCGCAGGTCCTGAGAGCGATCATGATGTCGAGCGCCTGACGCGACAGGTAGACGTTGTGGGGACGCCCGCATTTCATCCGCGCGGCCGGGATGCACCAGATCGCGTTGACGAAGTCGACCTCGTCCCAGGTCGCGAACCGCAACTCGCTCTTCCGGACGAGGGTCAGAAGGATCAGCTTCAGGCCAAGTCGGATGGTCGGCAGGGTCGGCACCGCCTCCAGCAACGGGAAGAAGATCCGGATCTCCTTGGGCGACAAGGAGCGTTCGCGTGGCGTGAAGGTGGCGATGGAAGCGGGGCTGACGTCGTTGGCTGGGTTCTCGATTTTCACCCCATGCAGTCGAGCGAAGCCGAAGATCAGCTTGATGATCTCACGCACGTGGATGGCGGTGGCTGGCGCGTCTCTGGCCACGATCCGCTCGCAGAGCGCCCGGATGTCCTGAGGCTCGATTTCGTGCAGCAGCCTGTTCTGGAATGGGCGCTTGATGTCGCGCTCGTAGATGCTGCGGCGCATGGCTCGGGTGCTCTCCGCCATCGGCGCCTTTTCGAACCACTTCTCGGCCCATTCGCCGAACGTCCGGGCATCGTGTAACTTGGCCTTGGCCCGCTGCTTTTCGATCATCGGCGAGCGTCCTTCACGAACCTCCTGCCGGGCGGCCATGGCCAACTCCCTGGCCCGAACCAGGGTGATGCCGTCGGGGCCGTACCGGCCCAGGGTCAGGCTCTCGCGCCGACCGCTCATCCGGTAATCCAGGCGAAACGAGATCGCGCCGGTTGGAGCGACGGTGACATAGATGCCGTCACGGTCTGTGACCTTGTAGATTTTATCTCGTGGTTTCAGGGACTTGAGCTTGCTGTCGGTAAGCATGGACGGTCTCCAGGACGCTCTGAAGCCGGCCGAAAGCGCACGAAAATGCCGTCAGCCCAATTCAGCCGATCGCAGTCGCCGTTTCGATAACGATTTCAGGAGCTTAGGGTCTGAAAAAATGCCGTCATGACGTAGTTTCACGACGGTATAACCGCCAACGTCAATTGGGCAACCCCGGCGGAACGCCGCCACAGCCACCGACAAACGAAAAGAGCGCTGGCGATTGCCAGCGCTCTTAATGGAGATAAAACACTATTTATTTCAGTAACTTGACGACGAAATCCGGACCACTCGGATAGTCACTGAACGACGTTATTTCACTCCCACTCGATCGTGCCGGGCGGCTTGCTGGTCACGTCGTAGACCACTCGGTTCACGCCGCGCACTTCGTTGATGATGCGCGTGGCGGTCTTGCCCAGGATGGGCCAGGGGAATTCGAAGAAGTCGGCGGTCATGCCGTCGGTCGAAGTGACCGCGCGCAGGGCCAGGACGTTCTCGTAGGTGCGGGCGTCGCCCATGACTCCGACGGTCTTCACGGGCAGCAGCACGGCGAAGGCCTGCCAAATCTGGTCGTAGAGGCCGGCGTTGCGGATCTCTTCCAGATAGATGGCGTCGGCGTCCTGCAGGACCTTGACCTTCTCGGGCGTGATCTCGCCCGGGATGCGGATGGCCAGGCCCGGGCCGGGGAACGGATGGCGGCCGACGAAGGCCGGGGCCAGGCCCAGCTCGACGCCCAGGGCGCGGACCTCGTCCTTGAAGAGCTCGCGCAGCGGCTCGACCAGCTTCAGCTTCATATAGTCCGGCAGGCCGCCGACATTGTGGTGGCTCTTGATCACCGCCGACGGGCCACCGCGCGCCGAGACGCTCTCGACGACGTCGGGATAGAGCGTGCCCTGGGCCAGGAACGCCGCGCCGTCGATCTTGGCGGCTTCCTTGTCGAAGACGTCGATGAACAGGCGGCCGATGGTCTTGCGCTTGGTCTCCGGGTCGCTGACGCCCGCCAGTTCGCCCAGGAACAGGTCGCCGGCGTCCACGTGGACCAGCGGGATGTTGTAGTGGTCGCGGAACAGGGTGACGACCTGATCGGCCTCGTTCTTGCGCAGCAGGCCGGTGTCGACGAACACGCAGGTCAGCTGGTCGCCGATCGCCTCGTGGATCAGGACGGCGGCCACCGAGCTGTCGACGCCGCCCGACAGGCCGCAGATCACCTTGCCGGTCCCGACCTGGTCGCGGATCTTCTGGACCATCTCCTGGCGGAAGGCCGCCATGGTCCAGTCTCCCGTCAGGCCGGCCAGGGCCAGGAAGTTCTTGTAGATCTTGGCGCCGTTGACCGTGTGATAGACCTCCGGGTGGAACTGGAGGGCGTAGATCTGCTTGTCGTCGTTGGCGATGGCGGCGAACGGCGCGCCGGTCGAGGTGCCGATGACCTCGAAGCCATCCGGGATGGCGGTGACGCGGTCGCCGTGGCTCATCCAGACGGTTTCCATCTCACCGACACCGGCTAGGCCTTCGAACAGCGGGCTGGTCTTGCCGATGATCAGCTCGGCGCGGCCGAACTCGCCGGCGTGACCGCCCTCGACCTTACCGCCCAGCACATCGCACAGCAGCTGTTGGCCATAGCAGATGGCCAGCATCGGCAGGCCCAGGTCGAACAGCTTGCGGCCGATGCGGGGGCTGTCTTCTTCCAGCACGCTGGCGGGGCCGCCCGACAGGATGATGGCCGACGGCTTGTACCCATCGACCAGCTCTTCGGCCTTGTCGAACGGATGGATTTCGCAATAGACGCCGGCCTCGCGCACCCGGCGCGCGATCAGCTGGGTCACTTGGCTGCCGAAATCGACGATCAGGACGCGCTGGTGGTGGGTTTCGGTGGTCATCGGCAAATCTCCAGCGGTCAGGCGTTCAGGTCAGGGCGTGTACGAGGATCGCTCCAGTACGGCGGCGAAGAAGCCGTCCGTTCCAGCGCGGTAAGGGGTCAGGCGCAGATAGCCTTCGGGCGTGACGTGGGTGACGCCATCGAGCGCGATCGGCTTCACGGTGAATTCGGGATGGCGTTCGAGGAAGCCGGCGACGCGGTCCTCGTTCTCGTCGGTCAGCAGCGAGCAGGTGACATAGATCATGCGACCGCCGGCCTTCACGAAGGTCGACGCGTCCTCCAGGACCGAGTCCTGCTCGATCTGGCGCTTGGCCAGTTGGTCGGGCGACAGGCGCCACTTGGCGTCCGGGTGACGGCGCCAGGTGCCCGCGCCGGTGCAGGGGGCGTCGACGAAGACGACGTCGATCTTGCCTTCCAGACCCTTCAGCGGCGTGGCCTCGATCGGCGAGCGAATCTGCAGGTTGCGGACCCCTGCCCTCTGGCCGCGCCGGATGGTGTCGGCCAGGCGCCGGGCGTCGCTGTCGTGGGCGAAGATCTGGCCGGTATTGCCCATGGCGGCGGCCAGGGCGAGCGTCTTGCCGCCCCCGCCGGCGCAGAAGTCCAGCACCTGCTTGCCCTTGACCTCGCCCGCCACGGCCGCGGCGATCTGCGAGCCCAGGTCCTGGACCTCGAACCAGCCCTTGGAGAAGGCCGGCACGGCCTCCACCGACGGCGTGCGGTCGGCGGCTTCGGGCGCGGGAATGCGAAAGGCGGTGGGCAGGACGCCGGCGGGACCAGCGCCGATCAGCGCGACCGCCTTGGCGCCGCGCTCGGCGTCGGTCTTCAAGGTGTTGATGCGCAGGTCGACCGGGGCGCGTTCCGACAACGCCCGCATCTCGACCGTCTGATCCTCGCCCAAGGCGCGGACCAGATGCTTTTCCAGCCAGTCGGGATAGTCGCCCGCCACCGGAGCCGGCGCACCGTCCAGCGTGACGGGATCGGCTAGTCGCTCGCGCTCGGCGTCGGTCAGAGCGCCGAAGCCGTGTTCCTCGGCGGCCGCTTCAGCGATCCGCTCGGGCGTCCACTTCCAGACGAAGGCCAGAACGCCCAGCATGACGCCGCGTGCGCTGGCGTCGCCCATCATCCAGCCCAGCGAGCGCTTGCGACGCAGGGCGTCCAGCACCAGGCCCGAGACGAAGGCGCGGTCCTTGGAACCGGCGTAACGCGCGGTCTCGCCCCAGCGCTTCAGGGCCATCTTCGAGGGAAAATGCCGCGCCTCGATCTCGGTCAGGACCTCGATCGCCGCTGAAACCCGTCCGCCGTCTCGCATCAGACCACCAGGGCCGCGAGCAACATGAAGATCCCGACCATCGAGGCGACCCAGGTCAAGCTGCGCACATAGGGCACGCCGAAGGCATAGAGCGGGATGTAGACGGCGCGGGCCGCCACATAGATCAGCGCGCCCAGCGAGGTGAGCTCGCCCAGGCGGCCGCCCAGATAGTCCACCAGCACCAGCGCCGCGAAGAACGGGAAGGTCTCGCGGAAGTTGGCGAAGGCGCGTTCCAGACGCCCCGCGACGCCGGTCAGCACGACCGGCTCGTCGCGGGGACCCGCATTCCACTTCAAGCCACGCTGGGGCTGAGCGGCCGCGGCCGCCCACAGCAGGTGGACGATCCCGATCAGGATCGCCGCCGCCAGCATCTGCAGCTCGAAGGCCATCCGCATCGCCTAGACCGCGCTCGGATAGTTGGGGGCTTCGCGCGTGATCATCACGTCGTGGACGTGGCTTTCACGAAGACCGGCGCCCGTGATGCGGACGAACTTGGCGCGCGCCTGCAGCTCGGGGATGGTCGGCGCGCCGACATAGCCCATGGCCGCGCGGAGGCCGCCGACCAGCTGGTGCAGCACCGGCGAGATCGGACCCTTGAACGGGGTCTGGCCCTCGATGCCTTCCGGCACCAGCTTGAAGTTGTCCGTCACTTCCTTCTGGAAGTAGCGGTCGGCCGAGCCACGGGCCATGGCGCCCACCGAGCCCATGCCGCGATAGCTCTTGTACGAACGGCCCTGGTACAGGAACACCTCGCCCGGCGCCTCTTCGGTGCCGGCGAACATCGAGCCCATCATGGCGGTCGAGGCCCCGGCCGCGATGGCCTTGGCCAGGTCGCCCGAGTACTTGATGCCGCCGTCGGCGATGATCGGGGTGTTGCTCTCGCGGCCCGCGCGCACGGCTTCCATGATCGCGGTCAGTTGCGGCACGCCCACGCCCGCGACGATGCGGGTGGTGCAGATCGAGCCCGGGCCGATGCCGACCTTCACCGCGTCGGCGCCGGCGTCGATCAAAGCCCGCGCGGCGTCGTAGGTGGCGATGTTGCCGGCCACGATCTGGACGCGGTTGGCTTCACGCTTCAGGCGGCTGACGGCTTGGGCGACCTGGCTGGAGTGACCGTGGGCGGTGTCGATGACGACGACGTCGACGCCGGCGTCCACCAGGCCCATCGAGCGCTCGAAACCGGCGTCGCCGACGGTCGAGGCCGCGCCGACCAGCAGGCGGCCCTTGTCGTCCTTGGCGGCCAGGGGGTGAGCCTGAGCCTTCTCGATGTCCTTCACCGTGATCAGGCCGACGGCGCGATAGGCCTCGTCGACGACGATCAGGCGTTCGATCTTGTGCTTGCGCAGCAGCTCGCGGGCTTCGGCTTGATCGACGCCCTCGCCCACCGTGATCAGGCCTTCGCGGGTCATGATCGCCGAGGCCGGGACGCTGGCGTCACCCTCGAAGCGCATGTCGCGGTTGGTGACGATGCCGACCAGCTTGCCCGAGCCGCGCTCGACCACCGGGAAGCCCGAGATCTTGCGGCGGGCCGTGATCTCGCGGATTTCGGCCAGGGTGGTGTCGGGATGGATGGTCAGCGGATTGATGACCATGCCGCTTTCGTAGCGCTTGACCTCGCGAACCTGGTCGGCCTGCTCCTCGTTAGTGAGGTTGCGGTGCAGGATGCCCAGGCCGCCGGCTTGCGCCATGGCGATGGCGAGGCGGCTTTCGGTCACCGTGTCCATGGCGGCGGACACGAGCGGAATGTTCAGACTGATTTCACGCGTGAACCGGGTCTCGGTCGTCACCTGGGTAGGCATGACGTCGGACGGGCCGGGTTCGAGCAAAACGTCGTCGAAGGTGAGCCCTTCGCGAATCTCCATCGGAGTCTCCATTTTGCGGCGCGTATGTAGCCGCGAGGCCGGCGGTTGTCGACCCATCGCAGGTGCGAAATGGAGATGAATCTTTCAGTGACAATGCCAGACGTCGTGCGCTTGTCCGCGAGCGACCAATAATAGATATTGGATCAAACGGAGAACGCCGATGGCTATCAGTGTCGATCTTGGTCCGCAGTTGGAAGCCGCCGTCAACGATCTGATCGAGAATGGGCGGTACGGCTCCAAGAGCGAGGTGCTGCGCGAGGGCGTGCGTCTGGTGCAGGAGCGCGAGGCTAAGCTAGCAGCCTTCCACGCGTCGATCGACGAAGGATTAGAAGACATCAAGGCTGGGCGAACGGTATCGCTGGAAGAGGCCTTCGCGGCCGTGGAGGCCGAACTGGATTTGCTGCTCGCGCGCCCCGCTGGCTTCGCTGAAGAATGAAGGTCATCTTCTCCAGGCGCGCCGAGAGAGATCTTCGCGCCATCGCCGCCTGGATTTCGGATGATCGCCCCAATGCGGCGCGCAAGGTTCTTCGCGGTCTGAATATCGCTTGCGCCGCGCTCGCCATGCGCCCCTACGCATATCAGCTCGTCAAAGATCGTGAAGCTGAAGGCGTCAGAAGAGCGCCCTTCAGCAGGTACGTCATCCTGTATCAAGTCGAGGCCGATCACATATCGATCGTCCGCATTCTCGACGGCGCGCGGGACATCCCCTCCCTGCTTTAGGAAAATCCGCCCCGACACGCCGCCCGTTCGGCCTAGACCGGCTTGGCGCCCGGCGTGCCGCACTTGGCGAACTTGCCCTTCGCGTCCTTGCACTTGGTCGGCTTGGCCGGCGAGGCGGCGGCCGGCGGGCACTTGGTGAACTTACCCTTGGCGTCCTTGCAGGGGGCGGCGGAGGCGACGCTCGCGCCGGACAGGGCGACGGCAAAGGCGGCGGCGATGCTCAGGGACTTCAACATGGGTAAGCCTCTTGGTGACGCGCGAGATGCGCACCGAAAGGCTCACGCCTGTTCCGACTGATCCGCAAGGGACGGAAATGTAAATTTCCGTGATAGATCAACGCGCTATGAGCGAGATCGCGATTTTCACAATCTCCGCGTCAGCACTTATCTCCCTTTGAACCCTGTCGCGACCAGGAAGACCTCGGAACTGTCGGCCCGGCTGGCCTTGGGCTTGTAGTGCTGGACCTTGTCGAAGTGGCGCTTCAGCCGGGCGATGACCTCGGCCGTCTCGCCGCCCTGGAAGGCCTTGGCGACGAAGGCGCCGCCGGGCTTGAGCACGTCGATGGCGAACTCGGCGGCGATCTCGATCAGGCCGACGATACGCAGGTGGTCGGTCTCGCGGTGGCCGACGGTGTTCGGGGCCATGTCCGACAGGACGACGTCCGGCGCGCCATCCAGCAGTTCGAGGAGCTTGCCTGGCGCGTCGTCGGTGGTGAAGTCCATCTCCAGCAGGTGGGCTGGCGCCACCGGATCGACCGGCAGCAGATCGATACCGGCCAACTGGGTCACGCCCCGCTCGACGGCGATCTGCAGCCAGCCGCCCGGCGCGCAGCCCAGGTCGATGACCTTCGCGCCCTTGTGGAAGAAGCGGAACTTGTCGTCGATCTCGCTGATCTTGAAGGCCGCGCGGCTGCGATAGCCCAGGGCGCGCGCCTTGGCCGAGAATGGGTCGTTGATCTGGCGCTCCAGCCAGGCCTGCTGGCTGGGCGTACGACCGTAAGCCGTCTTCAGGCGCGCCGGCTTGGCGCGGCCGCCGTCGGTGCCCCCGGCCGGCGGCTTGACCATGCGCTTGCGGGGAGGCTCTTCATCGCTCATGCGGCTACCGGCTTCTTGGACGATCCGCCGCGACGGCGCCGACGCGGGCGCTTCTGCTGCTCGGACATCAGGGACATCAGAAGGCCCTCTCTAAGGCCTCGGTCGGCGACACGCACGCGAGAACATGGCCACAGCTCCTGGACGGCCTGGAGGATGGCCGCGCCGGCCAGGACCAGATCGGCGCGATCAGCGCCGATGCAGGGCTCCAGGGCGCGCTCGGCGGCGGTCAGGCCCTGCAGGCGCTCGGACGCCGCATCGCAGTCGCTGCGGTCCATCCAGAGACCATCGACGATGTTGCGGTCATAGCGCGGCAGGCCCAGGTGCAGGCCAGCCAGACTGGTGATGGCGCCGGAGGTCCCGATCAGGTGCGCCCTGCCCTCGGCGAAGATTTCGCGCATCGGCTCGGCGTGCGGAAAGGCCTCGATCCGCGCCTTGACGTCATCGACCATGGCCCGAAACCAGTCCTCGCTGGCCCGCTCGCCCTCGGGGAAGCGCTCGGCCAGCGTGACGACGCCCACAGGGATCGACAGCCAGGCCTTGATCGGCAGCTTCCACGCGGCGAACTGGCGCGGCTTGGCGTCGAGACCGCCGCCCTTCAGATCGACCCAGGAGAGCTCCGTCGAACCACCGCCGACATCGACCACCAGGGCCGCGTCCTGCTCGCGGTCGAACAGGCTCATACAGCCGGCGACCGACAGCTGCGCTTCCTCGCGCGGGCTGATGATCTGCAGCTTGAGGCCGGTCTCCTCCTGCACGCGCCTGACGAAGTCAGGACCATTGGTCGCACCCCGGCAAGCCTGGGTCGCCACGGCCTTCACCCGGATCGCCTTGCGGCGGCGGATCTTCTCGGCGCAGACCTTCAGGGCCGCCAGCGAGCGCTCCATGGCCGCGTCGGACAGCTGGCCGGTCTGCGACAGGCCCTCGCCCAGGCGCACGATGCGGGAATAGGCCTCGACGACGCGGAATCCGCGCGGCGTGGGCGTGGCCACCAACAGGCGGCAATTGTTGGTCCCCAGGTCGAGCGCCGCATAGCAAGCGACGGACTCCTCCTGAGACCTCCGGCGTCGGCCTTGCGGCGCGCCGGGCGCACGCGGCGCCTCCGACATGGTCTCTACCTGTCTCGCAGGTCTTCGCGAACGTTGCGAAGCCTCACTTCGACTCGACCTTATCATGCAACTCGCCTGCCGGAAGGCGCCCGCTTGTCATCCGGGTTCTGACCTCTACGTTCAGGATTCAGTCAGGTAGGCTGGCTATCCTTAACGCCATGAACTCGAGACTCGCCAAATTCGCGATCGGACAGGTCGTCAGGCACCGCATCTTCCCGTTCCGGGGCGTGGTGTTCGACGTCGATCCCGTATTCGCCAATACCGAGGAGTGGTGGCAGTCCATCCCGGAAGACATCCGGCCGACCAAGGACCAGCCCTTCTATCACCTGCTGGCCGAGAACGAGGACAACAGCTACGTCGCCTATGTGTCCGAGCAGAACCTGCTGCCCGACGACAGCGGCGAGCCGGTTGGTCACCCGCAGACGGCGGTGATCTTCGAGTCGTTCGATCACGGGCTCTACAAGCTTCGTCCCCGGATCTCGCACTAGGCGGCACGCTTCTCCGCCGAACGGCGTTTTCGGCGCAAACTGCGAACAGCTTTTGCGAAAATCAGGGCGTAGCGTCTCCTCATGAGCGGAGATGGTTTTAGCAACGGGCCGCCTCCGGGCGCGCGCCCGGATTGGACGATCGACCAGGGCTGGGAGAACTACTCCCAGACCGAGCACGACGTCTGGATCACCCTGTACGAGCGCCAAGCCGACATGTTGCACGGCCGCGCCTGCGACGAGTTCATGCGCGGTCTCGACGCGCTGGACCTGCACCGCACGGGCATCCCCGACTTCCACCGCATCAACGAGGAGCTCCAGCGCCTGACCGGCTGGAGCGTGGTCGCCGTGCCGGGCCTGGTGCCCGACGAGGTGTTCTTCGACCACCTGGCCAATCGCCGCTTCCCCGCCGGTCAGTTCATCCGCAAGCCGCACGAGCTGGACTACCTGCAGGAGCCGGACATCTTCCACGATGTCTTCGGGCATGTGCCGATGCTGACCGACCCGGTCTTCGCCGACTACATGCAGGCCTATGGCCAGGGCGGCCAGCGCGCGCTGGGCCTGGGTCGTCTGGCCAACCTGGCGCGGCTCTACTGGTACACGGTCGAGTTCGGCCTGATGAACACGCCCGCGGGCCTGCGCATCTATGGGGCCGGCATCGTCTCGTCGCGGACGGAGTCGATCTTCGCCCTGGACGATCCCTCGCCCAACCGCATCGGCTTCGACCTGGAGCGGGTGATGCGGACCGACTACCGGATCGACGACTTCCAGCAGGTCTATTTCGTGATCGACTCGATCCAGACCTTGCAGGAGGTGACGCTGCGCGACTTCGGCGCGATCTATGAGCGCCTGGCCGGCGCTGGCGAGATCGGTGTCGCCGAGATCGTTCCCGGCGACACCGTCCTCACGCGAGGCTCCCAGGCCTATGCGAAGGCGGGCGGACGCTTGGCTTCCGTCACGGCCGGCTGACCTTTCAAGCCGAACAGGATCCGCACGCCGGGGATGCGCCGCACGATCTCGTAGGTGGCGAAGCAGCCGGCGAAGGTCGCCACGACCAGGATCGCGCCCTCCAGGCCCTGGGGCAGGCCCAGCTTGGCCAGGTGGTAGGCCATGACCACGATCAAGGTCTGGTGCACCAGGTAGAACGGGAAGACGCCCAGGGTCAGGTAGCGCAGCGCCGCACCACCCTTGTTGGTCAGATGCTTGGCCCCGAAGCCCAGGATGGCGACGATGGCGCACCAGGTGTCGGCGGCGAAGACGAAGCGCATCAAGAGCTTCAGCTGCGGCGGCGGCACGGCGTTGTCGGCGCGATAGGTCCAGACATAGACGCTCCAGCCCACCCAGGCGGCGATGGCGATGACCAGGGCCGGCCAGCGCATGGCGGTCAGGCGATCGCGCAGCACCTCGGACTTGGCCAGGCCAAAGCCCAGCAGGAAGGCGCTGAACGAGACGGCGTGAACATAGTGGTCGCCGGCCAGGGCGTGGGTCTCGCCGTACTTGGCGTAGAGCGTGGCGCGCAGCATCCCCAGGAACAGGATCGGCCACGCGAACAGGCCCACACCCTTCAGCAGCCACTCGGCGGCCTTCTGGATGTGCTCGCCGGCCTTCTTCCAGACCAGCAGCATCACCGCCAGCACCAGGGTGTAGAACAGCAGATAGGCCACGAACCACATGTGGTTCCACGTCGGAGTGGTCAGGCAGTCGCCGTCGGTCCCGCACCAGTGACCCTGGGCGGTGACATAGCGAACCCAGAAGTTGTCGACCGAGAGACCGCTGTTGGGATGCAGCGCCATGTACTCGACCACCTGGTAGTACGACTGCGGCGGCACGATCACGAACATGGCGAACAGCAGCGGCGGCAGCAGGCGCGCGATCCGCGCCCAGGTCAGCTTCCCGACGGGCGTCTTGTCGGCCATGAACCGCGTCGCCGCGCCCGAGACCAGGAAAAGCAAGGTGAGCCGCCAGGGATTGGTCAGCAGCATGAAGGGCATCAGGCCCTCGACGATATGCGGCGACTTCACGTGCCATTCCCACGGCACGTAGAACATGCCGGTGTGGTACAGGATCAGCAGGAAGAACGCGCCGACCCGAATCCAGTCGAGGTCGTAGCGCCGGTCGAGGGGTAAGGCTGTCGTGGTCATGAAGAGGCGTCCGGCTTGAAAAGCGATGCCAAGGACCTGACCCAGCACGCCCCGGCCGGCCAAGCGTCCGGGGATCAGCGGTCGCTGGCTGGGACGACCGGAAAACCTTCAGGGACAAGCGGCGGGCTTTTTGGGATGACCGGCGAAGAGCGCCTGTGGCTTACCCGCGCGTGGATACTGGGCGCCTGCCTGATCGGCGCCATCACGGTGGTCAACGTCCTGACCATCCAGCACGACGCGCCGAGACTTGGCGTGATCCGCCCGGCGATCTGGGAGGTCAGCAGCGCGCTGGTCACCATGGTCATCTTCGGCATCCCGGCGGCCATGGCCTTCTGGATGGTGCGCAAGCAGCCGCGCTGGTGGCAGGCCATCCCGGCGCATCTGGTCGCCGTGTTCGTCTATTCGGTCCTGCACGTCTCCAGCTTCGTGGCCCTGCGCAAGCTCGGCCATGGGCTCATCCTGCACGAGGGCTACGACTTCGGCCCGCTCTCGACGGAGTTCCCGTACGAGTTCCGCAAGGACATGATGTCGTACGGTCTGGCGACGATCATCTACTGGCTGGCCCTGCGACGCAGCGCCCAAGGACCGCTCGGCGCTCACGCCCCTGCCCCGCCCGCGACCTTCGACATCCAGGACGGCGCGCGGCTGATCCGCGTACCGGTCGCCGAGATCCTGGCCGTGCGCTCGGCCGGAAACTATGTCGAGTTCATCCTGGCCGACGAACGCCGACCGCTGATGCGTTCGTCGCTGAGCGCGGTGCTGGACGGCCTCGCGGCTCATGGCTTCGTCCGCTGCCACAAGTCCTGGCTGGTCAACGGCACGCGCGTCACGGGACTGAAGCCGGAGGGTTCCGGCGACTACGCCGTCGAGCTGGGCGCGCTGGAGGTCCCGCTGTCGCGGCGCTATCCGGAAGCGCTGGCGGCGCTCAAGGGCTAGAGCAGCATCCCCATCAGGATGTCGTCCTCGAAGCGGCCGTCAGGCAACCGGCCCCGCGCGACCTGCCGGCCCTCGTGTTGAAAACCCAGCCGCTCATAGAGCCGCACCGCGCCGGGATTGCCGCCACCGGCCGCCAGTTCGATACGCAGGATCGCCGGCTGCTGGGTCCGCGCCCAGACGAACACCCTCTCGAACAGCGCCGAACCGATCCCCTGCCCTTGCCGCTGCGGATGCACCGCCACGGTCAGTCCGCCCAGCACGTGGGCGAACAGGGCGATGGTCTCGCGCCTGGCGTGGAGCTCGCCGACCACGGTCCCGTCGGGCTCGACCGCGACCAAGCAGATGTCGCTGGCCAGAGCGTAGTCGGCATAGGCTGTGGTGATTTCCTCAGGCGCGCGGGCCAAGGCGCCGGTCATGACGCCAGCGGCGGCCTTGTGGACGGCGACGATGCCGTCGCGGTCGTCCGGCGTGGCGGGTCGGATGGTGAAGCTCAAGCGTCCCTCTGGAACGGATAGAAGTCGCCGCCAAGGTTCAGGATTTGGCAGAGCTCGTCCAGCGCCTCGCGGCTCTCGGTAAGCAGCAATGGGTCAGCCAGATCGGCCGGCGACAGGCGGTCGCGATAGCGGCGGGTGATCCAGTCGGCGAGCGTCGTGTGCAGGTCGTGCGTGAAGCGTTGGGCGGGGTTGGTCACCTCCAGCTCGGTCTCGGTCAGCACCACCCGCAGGCGCAGGCAGGCAGGGCCGCCGCCATTGCGCATGCTCTGGCGAACATCGACATACTCCACCCGGCCAATCGGGCCGTTGGACGACGCCAGCCCCTCGGCCACCGCGAAGGCGCGCGGGTTGTCCCGGGACTCGGCCGGGGCCAGCAGCACCAAGCGATCCTCGCCGGGGATGACCAGCAGCTGCGAATTGAACAGGTAGCTGGCCACCAGGTCGGCCATCGGCAGATCGGCCTCCGACACCTCGACGAAGGCCGGCTCGAACAGGCCCTGCGCTGCGGCGCGGACGTCACGTTCCATCCTGGCGCGGTCCTCGAAGGCCCGTTCGTGGAAGAACAGGCACTCGCGGGTGCCGACGCAGACCACGTCGTTGTGGAAGGCCCCGCCTTCGATCGCCGCCCGGCCCTGCTGCGGGAACACCGCCCGGGCCGCGCCGTGGCGGCGCTGGATGGCCTCGAAGGCCTCACGGGTCTGGCGGGCGGGGAACTTGCCATCCCAGCGCTCCCAGGCCTCGCGGCCCCAAACGAACAGGTTCACCCCCGACGCGCCATGCTCGGCGCAGAGCCGGACATGATTGGCCGCGCCCTCGTCGGCGAAGTGCGGCTGGGCCGGCAGCGGCTCGTGGACGGCGAAGCGGGTCTCGTCCGGGAACAGCCGGCGCAGGGCGCGGGTCGTCTGCGGTCCCTCCAGGCTGCGATGCAGGTTGGTCAGCAGGTTGGCCGGGGTGAAGTGGACACGACCGTCGGCGGCGTCGGCGCTGGGGGTCACGGTCGCGGCGTTGGCCGCCCACATCGGCGAGGCCGAGCAGGCGGCGGCGGCCAGGGCCGGCGCGTCCTTCCAGGCCTGCCCGATCACTGCCTCGTCCGAACCGGAGAAGCCGAGCGACTTCAGCAAGCTCACGGCCGGCCGCTCATGCGGCGGCAGCACGAACTGCGGGATGCCGAGATCCGACAATCGCCGCATCTTGGACAGCCCCTCCAGCGCCGCGCCACGCGGGTTGGAGACCTCGCCGGCGTTCTTCTGGCTGGCCAGGTTACCGGGCGAGAGGCCGACGTAGGAGTGGGTCGGCCCGACCAGGCCGTCGCAATTGGCCTCGACCGCGCTGGTCATCCCCGCAGCCCCTTGATGTCCTTCAAGGTGTCGGTAACCGCCTCCGCCTCGAAGCTGGCGACCGGATAGGCGCAGTAGTCGGCGGCGTAATAGGCGCTGGGCCGGTGATTGCCCGAAGCGCCGAGCCCGCCGAACGGCATAGAGCCCGCCGCGCCGGTCGTCGGCCGGTTCCAGTTCACGACACCCGCGCGGATGCGGTTCAGGAACTGATCCCAACGCTTTGACTTGTTTGAGATAAGCCCCGCTGAGAGACCATAGCGCGTGGCGTTGGCGGCCTTCAGCGCGTCGTCGTAGCTGGCCACGCGACGCACCTGCAGCCACGGCGCGAACAGCTCCTCGTCGGGCGTATCGACGCCGGTGACGTCGACGATCCCCGGCGTCACGAAGGCCTCGCTCAGCCCCTCGACCGAGCCCAGTGATCGGATGCGCTCGCCGCCCATGGTGTCGGCGATGGCGCGGGCGGCGTTGGCGGCTCGAGCCGAGATCAGCGGGCCCATGAAGGCCTCGCCCTCGCCGTTCCACGGTCCGATCGACAGCCGATCGGCCAAAGCGGCGGTCGCCTCAATCACCTTCCGCCCAAACGCGTCGTCCGGCACGATCAGCCGCCGGGCGCAGGAGCAGCGCTGGCCGGTGGTGATGAAGGCCGACTGCACGACCAGGGCCGCGACGGCCTCGGCGTCGTCGGCGTCCCAGACCACCAGCGGATTGTTGCCGCCCAGCTCCAGAGCCAGGATCACGTCCGGCCGATCGGCGAAGTGGCGGCGGAAGAAGGTCCCGGCCGCGGCCGAGCCGGTGAACAGCAGGCCGTCGATCTCCTGGTTGATCAGCGCCTGGCCGGTCTCGCGGCCGCCCTGGACCAGGTTGACCACGCCCGCCGGCACGCCAGCCGCCTCCAGCGCCTCGACCATCAGCTGGCCGGCCAGTGGCGTCTCTTCCGAGGGCTTGAACACCACTGTGTCGCCCGCCAGCAGAGCAGGCACGATGTGGCCGTTGGGCAGGTGGCCGGGGAAGTTGAACGGCCCCAGCACCGCCATGACGCCATGGGCCCGGTGGCGCAGCACCGCGCGGCCGAACGGCATGACGTTCTCGGTGATCCCGGTGCGCTCGTCATAGGCCTTGATCGACAAGTCGACCTTGCCGGCCATCGAACCCAGCTCCGCCTTGGTTTCCCACAACGCCTTGCCGGTCTCGCGGCTCAAGGCTTCGGCGAAGACGGCGGTGCGTTCGACCAGGATCTCCTTGTAGCGGCGCAGGATCGCGATGCGCTCCTCACGCGGGCGGTCGGCCCAGACCGGGAAGGCGCGGCGAGCAGCTTCGACCGCTTCGGCGACGTCAGCCTCGGTCGCCGTGGCCTCGCGCCAGACGGGCTCGCCGGTCGCCGGGTCGGTCGAGACCAGTTCCGCGCCGCGCCCCGAGCGCCACTTCCCGTCGATGAACACGCCGCTCATGCCTTCACCCGCACCATGTCGCCTTCACGCACGCCCAGGGCCTGGGCCGCGTCTCGGCTCAGGATCGCGCTGTCGCCATCGACCAATACCGGCGCGCGCACCGCCCGGAACCGGGCCACGGCGCCGGTGGAGACCAGGGCCTCCTCACCAAAGGCGTCCTCGCCGATCTTCACGCGCAGGGCTCGCGCCTCGCGCACAGTCTTGATGTCGTCGCGACGCGCGGCGACCGTCGGCCCGGCGTCGAAGATGTCGATCAGGCCCTGGTAGCGGAAACCCTCGGCCTCCAGCATGGCCCGCGCCGCCTCACCCTCGCGGTGGACGCGGCCCAGCACCGCGCTGGCCTGCTCGGGCAGCAGCTCGGCATAGATCGGGTGGCGCGGCGCCAGGTCCAGGATGAACTGACCGTCGGTCGAGGCGCTCATCATGTCGGCCTCGTCGAACTCCAGGCGGAAGAACTTGCTGGCCACATGGTCCCAGAACGGACAGCCGCCATCCTCGTCGAACCAGCCGCGCAACTCGGCCAGGACCATCTCGGCGAAGCGCTGCGGCTCCAGGCCGATCAGCATGTAGCGCGACTGGGCCAGCAGGCGCCCCGCCCCGCCCTTGCGCCGCTCGGGTCGCAGGAACAGCGAGCCGACCTCCGACCAGCCGGCGCACTCGTTGACCAGCACCAGTGCCCGGTGGTCGAAGCGCTTCTCCAGGGTCGGCGACGACTGAGCCAAAGTGACGACCCGGAACGAGAAGTGCGGCCGCTTCAGCCCCACCCCCGCCTTGACCCCGGCGACGCCGATGACGTCGCTGGCCTCAAGGTCCTCCAGCATCAGGGTGTACCAAGCCTCGGGCGGCGCGACGCCGGACTGGAAGCTGGCTTCGGAAAGCGCCAGGCGCGCGCGGAGGGTCGGCTCGTCCTCTGGCAGGCTAGTGAAGCCGCGCCCAGACAGCACGGCCAGCTCCATCAGGGCGTCGAAATCGGCGGAACCGGCGGGACGAACAACGAGCATTCAGGACTCCCCCATGGCCGCGCGGATCGCTCTGGCGTCGATCTCGCCGCTGGCCAGTTTCATCAGGATCAGGGCCGAGAGCTGGGCGCGCTCGACGAAGCTTTCTGGAAAGGCGTGTTCGGCCTCGCTGTGGATGTCGCCGCCGCGCACGCCCAGGGTGTCGACATTGGGCAGGCCCGAGGCGAACAGGTTGTTGCCTTCGCAGACTCCGCCGGACGGCTTCCAGGCGATGTCCTGGCCCAGCAGCGCGCCGACGTCCTTCACCGCGCCGAACAGCTGTTGCTGGGCGGCGTTGAAGGGCTTGGCGCCGCGGGTGATCAGGCCGTGCAGGTGGGCGTGCAGATCATCGCCGATCTCGCCGACGATGCGGGCGACCTCGGCCTCGAACCAAGCGGCGGCCTCGGCCTCCGGGAAGCGGACATTGAAGCGGACCACCGCCACGTCCGGCACCATGTTCAGCGGCGCGCCGCCGTCGATGCGGGCGACATTGACCGTGACGCCGTCGCGCTGGCCGTTCAGGCCGTGCAGCTTCTCGGCCACGCGCGCCGCGCCGATGATGGCGTTGCGGCCGGCGGCGAAGTCGCGGCCGGCATGGGCCGCGCGGCCGTGGATGACGATGTGGAAGTTGCCCGAACCCTTGCGCGCCGAGGCCAGGGCTCCGTCGGCCAGGGCCGGCTCGTAGGTCAGGCCGACATGGCCCTGCCGCGCGAACTCGGCCAGCACCGGCCCCGAGGCGATCGAGCCGATCTCCTCGTCGGGCGACAGCAGCACGCGGTAGCCGACATTGGCCGCGTCGGGATGCTTCTCGAACGCCTCCAACGCCGCCAGCATCACCGAGATGCCACCCTTCATGTCGGCGATCCCTGGGCCGTGCAGCGCGCCGTCGGGACGGGTGCGGACGACCTGGAACGGGCTCGTCTCGGGATAGACCGTATCGTAGTGGCCGGTCAGCACGACCTGGACCGGGGCCTGCGGCCGCACGATCACGGCCAGGGACGGCGGATGGGGAAACTCGGTCTCGCGACCGTCGGCGCTGATCTCACGTGAGGGCGACAGCGGCGTCTCGATCGGCGCGGCGGGCAGGACTGCGGCCGCGTCGAGCAGAATTTGCCTTTGGCGCTCCAGGCCAGCCAGATGCCGGCTGCCGGAGTTGATGGCGCACCAGTCCACGGCGCGGTCGACGATCAGGCCGCCATCGCGCGCGATGTGATCCAGAACCGCGCGATCTTCTGAATTGAGTCGCATGAAAAGCCGGTCCTCCCTCAGTCACGATAACCAAGGGCCGCGGGTAAAACGTTGTCACCTCACCTGAGGAAACCGGTCACCCACGCAACAGCCTTGCTGCTTTAGTAGTCCTTTCGCCACCGGACGGAAAGCTTGGCGTCATTCTGCCCGCCGATCCGGGAAACCAGCGACAGGGTCCGGCGCACGCGCCACTCGACCTGGGCGGCCGGACCTTCGCGCCCCCCGCCGATGATCTCGACATAGACGTCATCGGTCACGTACTTGCCGCCCGACACCGTCATGCCCGTGGCGCTTTCGGCGAAGGCCAGGCGGTCCAGACGCGCGAAGCTGCGCAGGTTGCCGATCACGTCGAAGCCGCCGCCGCCGGCCAGCGAGGCCAGGGCCGAGGCCAGCTGGGCGGCCTCGATCGGCGACAACTGGGCGGCCGAGGCGCCGAACAGCACCTGGCTGAGCACCTCGTCGCTGGGCAGTTCGGGCTTGGAGGTCAGGGTGATCTCCGGCTTGGCGGCCGTGCCCTGGATACGGACCACCGCCGTCAGGGAGGTGTCCTCACGGGTGGCCGACAGGTCCAGGCGGATGCGATCCAGCTGGCTTGACAGATAGACCACGCCGTCGTCGTCGAACTCGAACCGCTTGCCGGCGAAGTCGTATTCACCGCGCACCATCCGCGCGACGCCCGACAGCTGCGGGGCCAGGGAGGTGCCGCCGACATGGGCGGCCAGCGACAGCTCGACGTCGAGGCCGCGACCGCGCACGAACACTCGGCGGGCCGCCTTGAGATCCAGGTCCAGGATCATGCCGCCCGTATCCGGACGGCGCTGCAGGCCCTGGTCGAGGTCTTGCGGGCGGTTGCGCTCGATGACGTCCATCGCAATGACGCCGACGGGCGTCTTGCTCTGAGCTGAGACGTCGGCGCGGTCGATGGTGACGGCGCCGGTCAGCTTGATCTTGCCGTCGGCCGATCGGTTCACCGAGGCCTGACCCGTGGCCACGGCCGAAGCCAGGTCGTTGTCGATCAGGCGGAAACTCTTCATGTCGAGCTTGAAGTTGCCGATCCCGTCGCGCGCCAGGCTGATCCGCCCCTGGCCCGAGATCGAGCCGCCCTGCCCGTCCTCACCGATGGCCTGGCTGACGTCGATGGCGTTGTCGGCCAGGGCCGCGCGCAGGGTGACGTTGCGCAGGCGCAGGCCCGTCTGGCCGTCGTCGAAGCCACCGCTGTCCAGGGTGGCCGAGCCCAGCAGACGAGGATCGGCCAAGGTGCCGCCCAGGCTGGCCTGCAGGTTGATGCGGCCCGACAGCGAGCGGTCCGCGCCCATCAGCAGGTTCCATAGCGGCTTGATCTCGCCCTTGGCCGAGAACTGGCCCTGAACGCCGCGCTTCTTGTCGATCATCAGGCGCAGCGGCTTGGCCGAGGCCTCGACCGGCAGGACGAGGTTGGCCTCCGCCTTCAGGCCCAAGCTGTTGTCGCCGTCGGCCACGATGGTCAGCTTGCTGTCGGTCAGGTCGCCATGGACCTTGGCGTTCAGCGATTGCTCGATCTTGGCGCCGCGCTCACGGGCGTTGGCCAGGCGCATGTCGAAGTCGCCGCTCAGGGTCTCGCCCTGGCCGCGCAGGTTGAACGACCCGTCGATGTCGCCGTCGAGATCGGGGTTGAAGGCGGTGATGGCCACGCCGGCCAGTTCGGCCTTCAGCATCGCCGTCGCGCCGCCTAGGTCGGCGTCGATGTCGGCGCGGCCCTTGTCGATGGCCAGGCGCAGGCGGGCCTGGGTCGGGCCGTCGCCGAACCGGACCTTGGCTGTCTCGCGCGTCTTGATCTCGGTGCGGCCCATGCGGCCGGCGGCGTCGAGGGAAAGGTCGTAGATCTTGCCGCTCTGGGCCAGCGCGCCCGTGCCGCCGATGCGCCAGCGGCCGCCCGGAGCCTCGCCACGGGCGTCGATCGACAACGGTAGGCGGGTCAGCGGGCCGTCGGCCTTGATCCGCGCCGAGCGCACCTTCCAGGCGCCCGCGGCGACGTCCTCGGCGGTCAGGTCCAGGGTTGCTGATGGGCCTCCGCCTCCCGGGGCGTCAACCAGCTTGGCCGAGCCCTTGACCTGCCCTTGGGGCAGGAAGGCGCCAGGACCGATGGCCACGGTCAGGTCGGCGGTGGCCGGCAGGCCGTCGCGCAACGACATCGCGCCCTTGGCCTTGGCCCCGCCGGCGTCGACATCCAGTTCGGAAAGCTCGATGCCGCCTGTCGAGAAACGGAAAGCCGTGCGCCCGCGCCCCGGGCCATAGCTGCTGTCGGCCGTCAGCGTCGCCGCGCCGTCGGTGGCGTTCGGGCCATGCGCGAAAGTCAGCACCAGATGCGCCTTGGTCAGCGGCAGCATGGGCAGGTCGATACTGTCGAAGTCGGCGTTCAGCTCGGCCTTCGGATTGGTCAGCGTGCCGCCGACATGGCCATCGCCGGCCGCCTTGCCGGCGACCTCGACCGGGCCGGCGGTGAAGGGGCCCGAAGCGGTCCAGTCCAGCTTGAAGTCCAGCTCCAAGGCCTTGGCGACCGTCATCTTGCCCGAGGATTTCAGGCTGGCGTTGGTCCCGTCCAGCTTGGCGTCGGAGATGCTCAGGACCCCGTCGTTCCAGGCGCCCTTGCCGGTCAGGCGCGGCGTCGCGCCCAATAGGCGGTCGATCTCGGGATAGCCCGTGGCGAAGCCCGCCGCTCGGCTGTCGACGGTGAAGTTCCAGGGCCGATTGGCGAGGCTGGAAGCCGTCCACTTGGCCGTGACCGAGCCCTTCGCCCCCTGGCGAACAGGACCCATGCTGGCGACCTTCATGTCGCCGTCGAACGACAGGCCGCCCAGCGGTCCGCGCTCGCCCTTGCCGGTGACGATCAGGTTTGGGGCGTCGATGCGGGCCGCCTTGATCAGGAAGCGACCGCCTTTGACCCGCGCGCCCTCGAAGGTCGCCTTGGGACTGGCGCCCAGCAGGGCCAGCAGGCCCGTGCCGCCGCCGCCCGACGAGGTCGCGGCCGCCTTGATCTCCAGCTCGCCCTTGGCCCAACGGACCTTGGCCGGCCCCTTGGCGCGCTTGAGGTGGTAGCCCAGCAGCTCCAGGTCGGCAACGTCGATATCGCCCTCGACCGAGAAGCCGCCCTCTTCCAGCCGGAAGACGCCGTCGGCCTGGCCCCGGCCCATCTGCGGGATCGTGACGATCCGCTTCAGCTGGCCGACATTGGCGCTGAAGGCGACGCCGTCCGGCCCGGTGCGCTTCTTGGCCAGATCCGCCAGGCCGTGGCCGTGCAGGGTCAGGTTCTGGGCGATGATCGCCAGGTTGAGGTCCGAGAGGCCGTCCTGCGTAGCCTTCTTACCGTCGATCGTGAAGTTGGCTTCCGGCCCGAACATCTGCGCCAGGCGCTGGGTCAGGGTCGAGGCCTGCAGGTCCAGGCGACCACGCGCCGAGCCGCCCTGCTCGGTCCAGGCCCCGTCGGCTTGCAGCGGCGTGGTCGCGCCCGAGCGGGCCAGGACCTTGAACGCCGCGCGACTGGTCGTGCCGTCGGCCTTGGCCTTCAGGTCGAACGTGCGGTTGGCCGGCAGACCCAGCGCGCCGGCGATGGCGCCGCCATTGGCCTCGGTCGCGTCGGCGATCAGGTGCAGGCTGTTGGAGCGGCCCAGGTCGAAGTCGAGGTTCAGATGGTCGCCGACATGCAGGCGCGAGGCGACACCCAGCTTACCCTTCTGGCCGCCCTGGCGCGCCATCTCGTAGCCGCCGGTGACGTCGAAATCGCCGTCCTTGCCGCTGAAGGCCGGGCGGGTGATCAGGCGGAAACGGAAGGCGTCCAGATCGACCGACACCGGCGCTGCACTGGACTTTGGCCCCTTGGGCTCCATGGTCGGACGGCGCAGGACGGTGACATCGCGCGCGTCAATGCGCTCGGCGTGGAAGCGACGGCCAAACAGCTCGGTCGGACGCCAGGCCACGCGCAAGTCGTGGGCCTCCAGCCAGACGCCCTGCTCGTCGGAGATCGTCAGGCGGCGGACGCCGAAGTCCTTCCAGATGTCGCCCGACAGGCCCTCGATCTTCAGCTTGCCGATGCGGCCCAGCTTCAGGCCCGAGGCGCGGGCCTCCAGGAACATGCGGCCTTGCGGGGTGATCGGGGCCAGGCGCAGACCGCCGGCCAGGAAGATCAGCAGGCCGGCCAGGATCGCCCCGGCGATCAGCAGCCCTCCGCCCCAGCCGATCTTCTTGGCGGCCTTCACGGCGGCCTCGCCCGTCGCTTCGGCGGCGTGGACGACGGTCTCCGTCAGGTCAGGCTTGTCGTGCTCCCCACTCAAAAGCTTTGCCCGATGCTGAGATAGATCTGGAAGGCCGGGTCGCCCTTGCGACGGCCCATCGGCACGGCGACGTCGGCGCGGATGGGGCCAAAGCCCAGGTCATAGCGGACGCCCAGGCCCGCGCCGGCCCGGAAATCCTGGCTCTTCGGGTTCGGGCTCGTGCTGATGGCGCCAGTGTCGATGAACGCCACGCCGCTCCATTTCGACGTGATCTTCTGGCGCAGCTCGACCGAGGTCTCGACCAGCGAGATGCCGCCCTGCGGGGTGTTGTCGGTCAGGCGCGGGCCAATGGCCTGGTAGGCATAGCCGCGAACAGAGCCACCGCCGCCGGCATAGAAGCGCCGGGACGCAGGCACGTCTTGGATGCCGCCGCCCACGATGGCGCCAAGCTTGAGACGACCGGCCAGCACGGTGCTGGCTTGCCGGCCGAACGGGATGTAGGCCGTGCCTTGGGTCGTCATCTTCAGGTACGGGACGGTGGTGTCGCCGACCACGTAGGTCGGCTCGCCTCGGGCCTCGAGACGCCAGCCGCGCTTGGGGTCCAGGATGTTGTCCGAGAAGTCCCAGGCATAGGCGGCCAGCCCTGCGAAGGTCGCCAGGTTCAGCTTGCGGCCCGCGACAGCGCCGTTCTGGCTGATCTGTTCCTTGGTCTGGGAGATGTCCAGCGAGACGCCGAACGTGCGGTAGGCGGTCGTCTGCCGCCGCTTGGTCAGGTCCACCCCAACCGTGGCGCCCGTTTCGTTATAGGCGTCGGTGTCGTTGCGGAAGGCGGCGCTGTTCAGCTTCAGCGTCTGCTGCGGACGCCGCCAGTGCGGCAGCGAGATTTCCGCGCCTAGGCGCTGCTCCAACTTGGCGAAGCGCAGGGCGTAGGTCGTCGTGTCGGCGCGCTTGAAACGGTTGTAGCGGATCCAGCGAGCGTCGACGCCTGCCCCTTCGCTGGTCGAGTAGCCCGCGCCCAGTTCGATGGTGCGTGACTTGCGATCGGCCAAGGTGACGACGACGGGGCGGTAGCCCTCGGCCGTGGCCTTGTCCGTCCCGGCCAGCGACACCGAGATCGAATCGTAGACGCTGGTGTCGCGCAGGCGACGCTCCAGCTCGGCCACGTCCTCGGGGTCGTAGACGTCGCCGGCCACCCAGGGCGCCAGGCGGCTGACCCAGGCGGGATTGGTGCGGCCCTTGGTGACCACCTCGATCCCGTCCAGATGGACCAGCTCGCCGGCGGCGATCTTGAACGAGGGCCGGACCGTGTGGTCGGCGTGGTCGACGATGACCTCGCGCGGCTCGGCGGCCGCGTCGGCATAGCCCAGCTTGGCGACCTGGGCGACGACGCGCCCCTCGGCCCCGACGATGTCGGCGGAACGGCCCGGCTCGCCCTCGGTCAGGCGCATGGCCGTGGCGGCGCGCTGGCGGGTGCCTTCGTCGGGCGGCGCGCCCGACCAGTCGATGCGCGGATCGGCGACCAGGAAGACCGGACCGGGCGTGATCTTGACCACCGCGCGCGGGGGCTCACCGTCCATGACGTCGGGTTCGACGGTGTAGCCGTAGTAGCCCTCGGCTCGGAGGACGGCGATGGCGTCCTCGCCGGCCTGACGGGCGCGCCGGCGCGCCTCGGCGCGGCTTTGAGCAGAAGTCTTGGATTCGGTCAGGGCGCGCTGGATGATCTCGCGCAGGCTCTTGTCTTCGACGCCTTGGATCTGGGCCATGGGTTCGTCGGCGAAGGCGGCAGAGGCCATCAACCAGGTCACCGCCGTCAAAGCCAGGGAAGTCCGCCCAAGCACCAAATCTCGTTCCCCGCGCGAAGCGCCCCCGGCCCTGCTGTAGTCCGGGGTTCGCGCCGTGTCACGACAGTAAATGCAACGAACTTGGCGCAAGCGGCGCTTCTCAAAGCAGGCGATCGGCGCCCAAATGCTGAGCAGTCGTGCGCAATCACGTGGCGAAGGTCGAATCCGCCGCGCGTGGTGGTCGCGACGCTCTAGAGTCGGGGACGGCGCGACCTACCGGTCGGCGCCCAAGGTTATGAGAAACGTGGACAAAAGCGTGGCGGCGAAGACCCAGACCCTCGTGGACGCACCGACCCTGCCTATGACGGAGGCGGCATACCTGCCGGGCGTCGCCTACGACGAGATGTTCACGGCCGACGGCGAGGTGCGGTCGCACTACGATCCGCTGCACGCGCGCATGTCGACCCTGGGCGCCGAGGAGCTGGCGGGCCGCCAGCGCACGCTGGAGCGCTCGTTCCTGCTGCAGGGCATCACCTTCACCGTCTACGGAGCCGACAACACCACCGAGCGGGTGATGCCGACCGACCTCTTCCCGCGCATCATCCCCGCGGCCGAGTGGGCCCAGATCGAGGCGGGTCTGACCCAGCGCCTGCAGGCGCTGAACCTGTTCCTGGCCGACATCTATGGCGACCAGCAGATCCTGATGGACGGCGTGGTGCCGCGCGAGCTGGTGCTGGGCGCGCCCTCGTACCGCCGCGAGATGCAGCACCTCTATGTGCCGCACAAGGCCTACGCCAATGTCTGCGGCAGTGACCTGATCCGCTGCCAGGACGGCCAGTTCGCGGTGCTGGAGGACAATCTGCGCGTCCCGTCCGGCGTCTCGTACATGCTGGCCAACCGCGACGCGGCCAAGCGGACCTTCCCCGGCACCTACCGCGCCGCCGGTGTCCGGCCGGTCGAGCGCTATCCGGACCTCCTGCTGTCGACGCTGAAGAGCATGGCCGCCGACTGGCGCTCCGATCCGCAGGTCGTGGTGCTGACCCCCGGCGTCTATAACAGCGCCTACTACGAGCACGCCTATCTGGCCCGCCTGATGGGCGTGCCGCTGGTCGAGGGCCGCGACCTCGTGGTGCACGAGAACATGGTCTACATGCGGACCACGACCGGCATCCGCCGCGTCGACGTGATCTACCGCCGGGTTGACGACGACTTCATCGACCCCTTGACCTTCCGGCGCGACAGCTCGCTGGGGGCGGCGGGCCTGTTCAACGCCTATCGGGCCGGCAATGTGGTGATCTGCAACGCCCCCGGCACCGGCGTCGCCGACGACAAGGCCGTCTACGCCTACGTCCCCGACATCATTCGCTACTATCTTGGCCAGGACGCCATCCTGCCCAATATCGAGACCTTCCTGTGCCGCGAGCCGCGCCAGCTGGGCCACGTGCTCGACAACCTGGACAAGTTCGTGGTCAAGGCGGTCGGCGCCTCGGGCGGCTACGGCATGCTGGTTGGCCCCCACGCCAGCCAGAAGGAGCGCGACGACTTCGCCGACGCGATCAAGGCCGATCCCGACAACTACATCGCCCAGCCGACCATCCAGCTGTCGACCGCGCCCTGCCTGGTCGACGGCCGCATCGAGCCGCGCCACGTCGACCTGCGTCCCTTCATCCTGTCCGGCGAGAAGACCATCGTCACGCCCGGCGCCCTGACCCGCGTGGCGCTGAAGCGCGGCTCGCTGGTGGTCAATTCCAGCCAGGGCGGCGGCTCCAAGGACACCTGGGTTTTGGCCGACGAAAGCCCGCACAACGGCAATGGAAACGGCAACGGGAGCGCCCGCCCATGATGTTGGCTCGCGTCGCCGACAGCCTCTACTGGCTGGGCCGATACATCGAACGGGCCGAGCACCTCTCGCGCCTGTCCAGCGTGATGATGAACGCCACCCTGGACCAGACCGATTCCGGGACCCAGGCCGTCTGGATCGCCATGGCCGCCGTGGGCGAGCCTGGCGACGGCGCCGATGTCGGCTCGTTCGAGGCCGCCCAGGCCCTGGTGCTGGATCGCGGCGACCCCAACTCGGTCGTCTCGTCCCTGGCCCGGGCCCGCGAGAACGCCCGCCAGGTCCGCGACCAGATCACCACCGAGACCTGGGAGCGGCTGAACCTGCTGTATCTCAAGGTCACCGACAAGGACGCGACCAAGGCGTTCTCGGACGGCTCGGCCAACTTCCTGCACGACGTGATCGCCGACCTGCACCTGTTCAAGGGCGCGGCCGACACCACCATGAGCCATGGCGAGAGCTGGCGGTTCATGATGCTGGGCATCTACATGGAGCGCGCCCACCTGGTCTCGCGCCTGCTGGAAGTGTGCTTCGCCGAAAGCCCCGCCCACGGCCAGATCGACGACCACGTGGCCCTGGTCAGCGTGCTGCGCATGGCCTGTGCGCTGGAGCCCTATCTGCGGGTCTACACCGCCGAGATCGAGCCGCGGCACATCCTGGAGTTCCTGGTCTTCGACGAGGATTTCCCCCGCTCGATTCGCTTCGCCACCGCCCAGATCGAACAGCATCTCTCGGCCATGGTCCGCCGGGATGGCGAGCGCGCCGGGCCCGAACGCCTGGCCGGCCGCCTGAAGGCCCGCCTGCAGTTCGCCGATGTCGACGAGCTGGAAGCCGTCGGCGCGGGACCGCTGCTGACCACCGTCGTCAACGAATGCGCGCGCATCCACGAAGCGATCTACGAGACCTTCGTGGCCTACCCGCTCGAAACGCGCCTGCCCGCGTAAGGACTGATCCCGTGCTGCTCGAAATCCGCCACGTCACCCAGTACCACTACGAGAAGCCTGTCCGGGAAAGCCTGATGGAGCTGTGGATGCAGCCCCAGAAGACCGCCCGCCAACGCCTGGTCAGCTTCGAGCTGGACCTGGAGCCGGCCGCCCAGGTGTTCTCGTACGCCGACAGCTTCGGCAACGCCGTCTACCACTTCGACGTCCCCCAGCCGCACGACAAGCTGACCATCATCGCCCGCTCCGCCGTCGAGACCGAAGCGCCAGCCGAGCTTCCCGCGCACCTGGACACCGGCGAGTGGGACCGCCTGCGCAGCGAGTTCGTGCGCGGCGAGTGCTTCGACTTCCTGCGCCCGCACGGCTTCGTCCAGACGACCGACGCCCTGCGCACCTTCATCGCCGAGCACGACCTGGACGCTCTCCGACGCAAGGACCCGCTGACGGCGGTCCGCACCTTGTCGGAGACCATCTACCGCGCGTTCGAGTATCAGCCGGGCGTCACCGACGCCGACAGCCCGATCGACCTGGCGCTGAGCGCCGGGCGCGGCGTCTGTCAGGACTTCGCCCACATCATGCTGGCCATCTGCCGGGAGTGGGGCATCCCAGCTCGCTACGTGTCGGGCTATCTGTTCACCGATCGCGACGCCGGCGATCGTTCGGATCCGGACGCCACCCACGCCTGGGTCGAGGTCTTCCTGCCCAGCCTGCGCTGGGTGGGCCTGGACCCGACCAACAACATGATGACCGGCGAGCGCCATGTCGGCGTGGCGGTCGGCCGCGACTATGCCGACGTCACCCCGTCACGCGGGGTCTACAAGGGCGACGCGGAAAGCCAGCTGGCCGTGGGCGTCACCGTCCGCCGCGCCCGCGCGGCTCTAGCCGAGCCGGAATTCCTGCGCATGGCTCGCCCAAGCTTCGCCGGCGGCCGTCGCCGTCCGGACGCCGCGCTGAAGCAGGAACTGCATCAGCAGCAGCAACAACAGCAGCAGTGATCTACTGAAGAATCTCAGGCGGCAGGTTGGCCGCGAAACGGCGGGCGATCTCCAGCGCGCCGGCCGCGCCGCCGGCCCGGGGGCCGATGCGCTCGGTCTTCAGGAACTGCACGCCGATCTCGCCGCCCGAGCGCCAGACGACGTGCGCGAAGTGCACCCGGCGGCCGCCGGCATCGACGAACACGAACTTGTCGGGCGGCGCCGCGATGCCGGCGATCGACAGGCGCGCGCCCTTCTCGGCGATGTCCAGCAGCGAGCACTTCCACGAGCGCGGATCATCGACGATGTAGATCTTGCGCGCCGCCGGCATTCGGGCATGCGCGCGGCGTTCAGCGCCGGTGGGCTCGACCATGACCATGCGACCTCAGAACTCCCGTCGAGTCGTCGACGATTTTAACGCAACCGAGAACGCCAAGCGCCAACGTTTACGCCGTTCACTTTGTAGAGGTCGTAACCGCCAGAAGCTTAGGCAGCGTAAACGTGAGCCTTGCGGGCGGCGATCTTCACCGTGCCCTGGAAATGAGCGGCTTCGGCGCGCGAGGCGCTGATCTCGATCGGACGGCCGTCGGCGGCAGTTGCGTTGACCGTGGTCAGGGCGCCCTGCACATGGGCGCGCTCGACACGCACCTCGAAACCGCCGTCGTCCAGCACGAAGTCGTGCGGCCGGACATAGGCCGTGGCCGCGCCCTCGCGCACGCCGCCGGCCGGCAGGCGCAGCACGCCGGCGTTGAACTGGCCGCCTCCGACCTGCCCCTCGAAGCAGTTGGCCTCGCCCACGAAGCCGCAGACGAAGGCCGTCTCGGGCTGGTCGTGGACCTGATCCGGCGTGCCGATCTGCTCGATCTGGCCCTTGTTGAGGATGGCCACGCGGTCGGCCAGCTCCAGGGCCTCTTCCTGGTCGTGAGTGACGAAGATGGTGGTCACGCCGGTGGCGTCATGCACCCGGCGCAGCTCCTTGCGCAGCGACTTGCGGACCGTGGCGTCCAAAGCGCCGAAGGGTTCGTCCAGCAGCAGTACGCTGGGCTGCACGGCCAGGGCGCGCGACAGGGCCACGCGCTGGCGCTGGCCGCCCGACAGCTGCGACGGGTAGCGCTTGCCCAGGCCGTCCAGCTCGACCAGCTTCAGCAGCTCCTCGACGCGGCGGGCGATCTCGGCCTTGTCCGGCTTGTCCTTGCCCTTCCGGACATCCAGGCCGAACGCGATGTTCTTGGCCACGGTCATGTGCTTGAACAGCGCATATTGCTGGAACACGAAGCCCACGCGGCGGTCCGCAGCCGAGGCGAACGTCACGTCCTGACCGTCGAACAGCACCTGGCCCGCGTCGGGGAATTCCAGGCCGGCGATCGTGCGCAGCAGCGTCGTCTTGCCCGAGCCCGAAGGCCCCAGTAGCGCCAGCAGTTCGCCGTCGGCGATCTCGAGATCGACCTTGTTCAGGGCCGGATAGCGACCGAACTTCTTGTCGACGGAGCGGATGGAGATGGTCATGGCCTAATCAGTCCGTTCAGTGTCCGCCGCGCCCGCGCGTGCCAGGCTGGGCGGCCTCGACCGCCGTCTTCAGCACCAGGGTCACCACGGCCAGCAGGCAAAGCAAGGCCGCGACGGCGAAGGCGCCGACGAAGTCGTACTCGTTGTAGAGGATCTCGACATGCAGCGGCATGGTGTTGGTCAGGCCGCGGATGTGGCCGCTGACCACCGACACCGCGCCGAACTCGCCCATGGCGCGGGCGTTGCACAGCAGCACGCCGTACATCAGGCCCCAGCGCACATTGGGCGCGGTCACCCGCCAGAAGGTCGTCAGGCCACCGGCGCCCATCGACACGGCCGCCTCCTCCTCGCTGGTCCCCTGCTCCTGCATCAGCGGGATCAGCTCGCGGGCCACGAACGGGAAGGTCACGAAGACGGTCGCCAGCACGATGCCGGGCACGGCGAAGATGATCTTGATGTCGTTGTCGACCAGGTAGTCGCCGAACCATCCCTGCAGGCCGAAGATCAGCACGTAGATCAGGCCCGCCACCACAGGCGACACCGAGAACGGCAGGTCGATCAGGGTGATCAGCAGCGCCTTGCCCCTGAAGTCGTGCTTGGCGATCGCCCAGCTGGCGCACAGGCCGAAGGCGGCGTTGAACGGCACCGAGATGGCGGCGGTGATCAGGGTCAGCTTCACGGCCGCCAGGGCGTCGGCGTTCTTGATGGCCAGCAAGGCCGCATCCAGGCCCTTGCGCAGCGCTTCGGCGAAGACGGCGACCAGCGGCAGGATCAAAACGAGCGCCAGGAAGGCCATGACCGTCCCGATCACCAGGACCTTGGCCCACAACGGATCGTCGGTGGCGCGACGGTGAGAGGCAGCAGCCATCAGTCGAACCTCCGCGCCCAGGCCTGGATGGCGTTGATGACCAGCAGCATCGTGAACGAGACCGTCAGCATCACCACGGCGATCGTGGCCGCCCGCGCGTACTCGAACTGCTCAAGCTGGATGATGATCAGCAGCGGCGCGATCTCGGACTTGTAGGGCATATTGCCGGCGATGAAGATCACCGAGCCGTACTCGCCTACACCGCGCGCGAAGGCCATGGCGAAGCCGGTCAGCCACGCGGGCGCCAGGGCCGGCAGGACGATGCGCAGGATGGTGTCGATCCGATTGGCACCCAGGCTGGCGGCGGCCTCCTCGACATCCTGCGCCGCGTCACGCAGCACCGGCTCGATGGTGCGGACCACGAACGGCAGGCCGATGAAGATCAGGGCGATGGTCACGCCGACCGGGTTGTAGGCGGCCTTGATGCCCAGCGGGGTCAGGAACTGCCCTACCCAGCCATTGGGCGAATAGAGGGTCGCCAGCGCGATCCCGGCCACGGCGGTCGGCAAGGCGAACGGCAGATCGACCAGGGCGTTGACCAGGGTCTTGCCGGGAAAGTCGTAGCGGACCAGCGCCCAGGCGGTCAGTACGCCGAATATGCCATTGATCACCGCCGCCACGAAGGCCGCGCCGAAGCTCAAACGATAGGCGGCCAGCGACCGCTGCGACGTCGCCACGGCCCAGAACTCGGCCGGCGACTGCTGCGCGGCCTTCAGGACCACGGCGCTCAAGGGAATAAGGACGATCAGCGACAGCACGGTCAGCGTCACGCCCATGGTCAGGCCAAAGCCCGGAATGGCCGATCGCCGCCTGAAAAGCGGCCGCTTGCCTTGCGGCGCGGTCGGCCGGCGAGCGGCGGTCTCGGCGGTCATCGTCTGATCGTCGTCCAGGGTCCGGGCTCGCCACATGGCTCTAGGCAAAGGCTGAACGCGCGGAGCCCCATCGGGGTCCCTGCGGCGTCGTTGAAACTGAGCCGCTTAAATCTCTAGCCCGGCAATGGGGCAAACGAGAAAAGGGAGATGGTGCGTGGAGAAAAACTTACCGCTCGGCCTAGGCCCAGCAATCCGCCAGCCAATGGGCGGGGGCCGCGCCGAAGGCCTGCACGACATAGTCGCGAACGGTTGTCGGAGCCTGCTCGAGAGGCCTGATCGTCTCACCATCCAGAAAGCCCAGCAGGGAGATCGATGAAACCTCGTTGCGCAGCACGAACCGCGGTCGCGGGGCGCGATAGGCGTGTGCGGCGGAGGCGTCCGCCGCCAGGGTTTGCAGCTGTGCCTGGTTGGCCATGAGATAGCCAATCTCGAAATCCCACCACGGCGCAAATTGCGCGCGAGCACGCAGCTTGCGGGCCGGAACACCAGCATAGACGCCCAGGGGATCGACATCCTTTGTCACGACCGACGACGCGCCGATCACGGCGCCATCACCTACAGATCGGCCGCTCAGAATCTGGGCGTTCGCCCCCACGACCACGCCGTTGCCGATCGTAAATGGACGCGCGGGCTCCAGCCCGTGCTGATCAAAGCCGCCGTTCACCAGCGGTAGTCCCGAGAAGCAGATATTCACCGGCTTGTCGTTGGCATGTTCGCCACGCACCAATATACGCGCCGATGGGTGCATCTCGCAGAAGCGGCCGATCTCGCCAACCTTTCCCACGTCTCCAGCCGGCACCAGCATCAGATTGTTTATGCAAGGCAGCGATCCGGCGCCGATGTCCACATAGGCGCCCGGCGTGCAGTAGAAACGGATATCGTAGTGCCCCAAGAAGGTCAGCACACGGTTCCAGGGCGTGGCGTCGGCTGGAAGCGCTACGGGAATGGGGGCGGACCAGTTCATGAGCACTGGCTATCAGAACCCTTGATCCCGGCGCAAACCGCTCAAGCGACGCCCGTATATCATCGCGCCGCCCTGAAGCCTTTAAAGATTAGAGGCTTGAAATTGGTAGGCCGGGTGGGAGCGTGAGAACCACGGTTTTTCAGTGCTTTGGGCTGTCAAACCCGCCGCTCGCTCTGTTAGGAAATTCAACGACTTACCTCGCGTGTGTCAAACCTACGAAGCCAACGTCAAAGCTCCGACACCTACTGGCAAGGACGCCAGCATCCATCCAGAGCTGTACCCCAGCCGAAGACCCGGAATAGTTGCTAAGCCGCTCCAAAAGTGCAGAGCTTTGCCAATGAATTTTTGATTGGGGAAAAGCGTGGCAAATCTGAACGATAAAGGAATTTTTACCGCAAATTACCATGACTACAAAAAGACGGTGCTGACCTACGCCGCAGCAATAGCAATTGCAGCCGCAGCGCGCCAATACCCAGTTCCAAAAACCGACAGTCTACAAGTTCTGGGCGTTTCACTGTCTCGTGAAGCCCTTGTTCTTGTAGTTTCAGGCCTATGTGCTGCTGTAGTCTACTACGTATTCCAATTCACTCTCCGGTGGCGGGACGAAACGACACTCTCGCTACCCGGAGATACGGGCGAACTACTTCCCCGCATCGACAACCTTGAGAAAAGCCAAAAAACTTTATCCGAGTCGATACAACGAGCGACTGACGTATTTCGTAGATTTGAAGGCCACGCAGCAGAAGCTGCTCCTCAGCTACCCACGCCAAATTACACAAACCACCTAAGTGAATTCATCCATGAAGAACTACAACAAGTTAAGAAGCAGGACTTAGTGCGTCACTCCTTCTACGAAATGCAAGGTGCCGCGTATCGGTTTGGACAACAAACAGACGAAGGAGTTGAGGAGTTTATCGATAAATACTATGAAACATTTATACCGGATGCTTTGGAGCGAGCTGCTCGTGCAACCGCCACGCAAATGCAGGCCCAACTAGGAGAGCTTTGCGAGAAGACGAACAATTTGCATGAAACGACCGTCAAGAACGCGAAGCGAAACCTTGATGACGCACACAAGCAATGGCTTGAATTGCAACCACGCCTTAAATTGGCGGTCATTCAGACCAATCAAATTGCCGGAAATGTATACAACGTTCGCATGATACGCCACAAAAAGGTAGTAATTGATATTTTGTCAATTTATACCTTTTCTTTGATTTCTATAGCATATTGGTGCTATGTATCTGGTTTTTATAAATGGTCTATAGACCATATCATTACCAGCACCCTGTCATCTGTATTGTTCGCATTGCTATTCTATATCTTCGCCTGGAGAAATCATCGAAAGGCCAAATCAGCCGAACTAGAAGAGGCATCGGACATTTCAGAAGAGAAGCCTGTGCCCCCCCCCTTCTTGATTGAAGCGCGGCCATTAGCCATCGTTTAACGATGCGAGCTGTTCAGCAATTCATCGGCGGGCTACCTGTTCGTCACCTGAACACCGGAGCCCCGCACGAGGAGAGCCGTCTAGGTCACCTTTTCCAGCGCATGAGGCGGCTGGCCGTGGGTCGGAGCCTGACGCTACGCGCCCTACGCCATTCCTGTGTCGTGAAGCTCGCCCGCGCCGACTGCACTGATCCGCAAATAGCGGCCATCACTGGTCACTCGCCTGCGTCGGTCGAACAAATCCTTCGCCTGTACCTGCCGCGTGACAACATCGTGGCGCGAGCCGCCCAAGCGAAACAAGGCCTCGTAAAGGCCGGCGCATGAACGTTCGCGGATCAAAAGTCTAACGGTGGGGTGGTGGGGGGTGGAGAAGTCTAACGGTCCCGATCCGTTCTTTTCACCGAACCGCACAACCCTCTGAAAGGTTTAGGTTCGATTGGTAGGCCGGGTGGGGTTCGAACCCACGACCATTCGATTAAAAGTCGAATGCTCTACCACTGAGCTACCGGCCCGCTAACGTCCGGCGGGCGCCGGTTGGAAGCGGCGCGGACCATAGGCGGGGGGCTCGTGCGTCGCAAGCATGGTTTCGCCGTTTTTCCGATGGATGACGGCAAAGCTGTGGGCGGGTTAGGGTGAGTCATGCGTGGAACCTTGCTTTTGGCGGTCTTTTGCGGCGCGGCGGTGGCTGGAATGGCCGATGCGCGCCAGTGGCAAGAGGCGCCGCCGCTGCTGGGCGCGCCTCCCCTACCCAAGGAATCGCCTGTCGAGCCGACCGACGACGGACGAATCAGATCGACCTCTGAGGCCAACCGCGATGGCTTCACCGGCGCCATGAGCGCGCCGCTGCGCGACGTGAATATCGTCCGCACCAAGATCCCGCGCGTGCTGCTCGAGGCGATGGACGATCCCTATCAGCGCCCGCCCATGGCCGACTGCCGGAGCCTGATCGCCCTGGTCGCGCCGCTGGACAGCGCCCTGGGCGAGGACATCGACCGCAATCCGCCGGTCGAGGGCGAGGACCTGATGGACCGGGGCCGCAAGGCGGCCGGCCAGGCGGCGTTGGGCGCGATCGCCAGCACGGCCCAGGACATGATCCCGATGCGTGGCTGGGTGCGGAAGCTGACGGGCGCCGAGCGCCACGACCGGCTGGTGCAGAGCGCCATCACCTCGGGCAATGTCCGCCGTGCCTATCTGAAAGGCCTGGGCGAAGCGCGCGGCTGCAACCCGCCGGCCACGCCGCAACACAAGCCGCCAACCGCGCCGCCGGTCGTCGATCCGGGCATGCCGCCGCCGCGCGATCCCTACGGCCCCCGCAAGCCGCGCTTCCCGATCTTCAAGGAAGAGGCGCCGACGGTGCCGCAAGGACCCAGAGACTAGATCGGGAGACTAGCCTTCGTTCAGGTGCCGAGCGCGGAAGTCGCGGCGGAACTGCTCGAACCGTCCCTCGGCGATCGCCGCGCGCATGGCCGCCGTCAGCGCCTGGAAGAAGGCGATGTTGTGCCACGACAGCAGCACCTGGCCCAGGATCTCCTCGGCCTTGAACAGGTGACGCAGATAGGCCTTCGAATAGTCGCGGCTGGCCGGGCATTCGCTGTTGGGATCCAGCGGGCTTTCGTCCTCGGCGAACTTGGCGTTCTTCAGGTTGATGGCTCCGTCCCAGGTCCAGGCCTGGCCGTGGCGACCCGAGCGGGTGGGCAGGACGCAGTCGAACATATCGACGCCGCGCGCCACGGCTTCCACCAGGTCGATCGGCTTGCCGACACCCATCAGGTAGCGCGGACGATCCTCGGGCAGCAGGCCGGGCGCATAGTCCAGCACCTCGCACATCGCCTCGTGGCCCTCCCCCACGGCGAGACCACCGATGGCGTAGCCGTCGAAGCCGATCTCGCGCAGACGGTCCGAGGACTCGCGGCGCAGGTTTTCGAACGTCGAGCCCTGCTGGATGCCGAACAACACCTGGCTGTCGCGCGCGCCGAAGGCGCCCTTCGAACGCTGGGCCCAGCGGGCGGACAGCTCCATGCCCTTGCGGGCCCGCGCCTCCTCGGCCGGCCAGGCGACGCATTCGTCCAGCTGCATGACGATGTCGCTGCCCAGAAGGTCGGCCTGGATCTCGATCGAGCGTTCGGGGGTCAGCACGTGCTTGGAGCCATCGACGTGGCTGGAGAAGGTCACGGCCTCCTCGGTCAGCTTGCTGATGCCCGAAAGGCTCATGACCTGGAAGCCGCCGCTGTCGGTCAGGATCGGCTTGTCCCAGCGCATGAACTTGTGCAGCCCGCCCAGGCGCGCCACCCGCTCGGCCGAGGGCCGCAGCATCAGGTGATAGGTGTTGCCCAGGATGATGTCGGCCCCGGTGTCCTTGACCTGATCGACGGTCAGGGCCTTCACCGTCGCGGCCGTGCCGACGGGCATGAAGGCCGGCGTGCGGATGTCGCCGCGCGGGGTCTTCAGGACGCCGGTGCGGGCCTTGCCCTCGGTGGCTTTGATCTCGAACGGAAAGGCCATCAGACGGTCTCGTCGCGGAACAGCAGACTGCCGTCGCCGTAAGAATAGAAGCGGTAGCCCGTCGATATGGCGTGCTCATAGGCGGCGCGCATCGTCGCCTGGCCGGCGAAGGCGCTGACCAGCATGAACAGGGTCGACTTGGGCAGGTGGAAGTTGGTCATCAGCACGTCGGCGGCGCGGAAGCGATAGCCGGGCGTGATGAAGATGGCCGTCTCGTCGGCGAACGGCCGGACGATCCCGTCCTCGTCCGTGGCGCTCTCCAGCAGACGCAAGCTGGTGGTGCCCACACAGACGATACGGCCGCCCGCGGCGTGGACCGCGTTCAGGGCGTCGGCCACTTCGGCCGTCACCTCGCCGAACTCGGCGTGCATCTTGTGGTCGGAGAGGTCGTCGGTCTTGACCGGCAAGAAGGTCCCCGCGCCCACGTGCAGGGTCACGAAGTGCAGCGAGACACTCTTGGCCTTCAGCGCGTCCAGCAGGCCCGGCGTGAAGTGCAGGCCAGCGGTCGGGGCGGCCACCGAACCATCCTCGCGGGCATAGACGGTCTGGTAATCGGCCCGGTCGCGCTCGTCCTCGCCCCGCTTGGCGGCGATGTAGGGCGGCAGCGGCATGTCGCCGTGCTTGGCGATGCCGATGTCGAGGTCCGGACCCGAGACGTCGAAGGCCAGCAGAACCTCGCCGCCCTCGTGCTTCTCGACAATCAGGGCGTCCAGCGGATCGGCCTCGTCGCCGAAGGCCACGCGGTCGCCGACCTTCAGCCGCTTGCCCGGGCGCATGAAAGCGCTCCAGCGATCCGGCGCGACGCGGCGGTGCAGGGTCGCCTCAACGGCCACGGGCGTGCCATCGGCCCCACCGGTCGTGCGGCCCTCGCGCAGGCCGGCCAGGCGCGCGGGGATCACGCGGGTGTCATTGAACACCAGAGCGTCGCCGGGACGCAGGAAATCTGGCAGCTCGCGCACCACATGGTCGGCGAGCGCTTGGCCCGGGCGGACGACCAGGAAGCGCGCGGCGTCGCGCGGCTCGGCCGGGCGCAGGGCGATACGGTCCTCGGGAAGGTCGAAATCGAAGTCGGAAAGGCGCATGGGCGGGCTTCAAGCGCACGATGGAACCGGAAGGTCAAGACACGTTCGAGCGACCGACCTGAGGCATAGGTAGGGCATCCTTCACGGACCCATGGTATGGGCGGCCCATGCGCCTGATCGTCCAGCTCCTGAGCCTTCTCGTTCGCGGCACCGCCCTGATGTTGGGCCTGGTCGGTCTCGGCTTCGCGGGCGTGTGCCTGGGCGGCGCCTTCAGCGACAAGCTGGACGCCTTCACCCACGCAGCGCCCTTGTGGCTGCTGATGGGTATCGCGGCGGTCGTGCTGGGAGGGATCTTCGCGCGCGGCGGCGAGCGCTGGGTGATGGTCGGGCTGGGCGTCGCCACGCTTCTGGCCTGCTCAGTGCTGATGCTGCCAGAGCTGTGGTCGGCTTGGCGCTTCAAGCCTACGACCCAGGCGGCGAGCGACCTGAAGATCGTGCAGTTCAATATCTGGCACGACAATAGGACGCCCGAAAAGAGCCTCGCCTGGATCATGGCCCAGGACGCCGACGTGGTGATCATCGAGGAAGGCGCCGGGGATTCCCTGCCGGTCATCCAGGCGCTGAAGTCCGCCTATCCGTTCGCCTCTTGCGACATGGTCACGAAGTGCGAGAGCTGGATTTTCTCGCGCAAGAAAATGATCGCACGTGGCGGCATGCCGCTGGAGCGGCCCTATCTGTCCGGCGCCTGGGCGACCCTGGCCGACGCCAAGGGCCCGTTCACCGTCGTGGGCGTCCACCTGACGTGGCCCGTGCCGGCCGGTATCCAGCAGGGCCAGAGCCGCAAGCTCATCAAGCTTGTCTCGCACTTCGACCGCAAGAGCGCCATCGTCACGGGCGACTTCAACTCCACGCCCTGGTCGTTCACGCTGAAGCGCCAGGACAAGGCTATCGGCCTGCGCCGTTGGACGCACGCCATCCCCTCATGGCCGGCCAGCAAGTTCTCGCGCGTGATGGTCGCCCCGGCCCCGTTCCTGCCGATCGACCACGTCTATGCCGGCAGCGAATGGTATGCGGTCAATGTCGAGCGTGGCCCGGCCCTGGGCTCTGACCACCGGCCGATCGTGACGACGCTCAGGCGTCGGTAAGGCTGGCGATCTCGCGCGCCAGATTGGCTCGCGCGGCCGCGTCGAAGCGTGCGGCGAAGTCGGGATCGGGGAACAGCGTCGGCGCGTCCAGGAAATATCGCAGCACCCGCGCCCGGCCCAGCCGATAGGCCTCTTCCGGCACGTGGACATATTCCTCGCGGATCGCGCGGGCATAGGCCTCGTAGGTTTCAGGTTCGGCGCCCAGGATCGACAGGTCGATCGACACCATCAGCGCGCCCAGCGGATCGCCCGCTGGAACCTGATGGCCTTGGGTCAACAGGATCAGGCGCTCGACCTCAGCGATATCCTCGGGCACGTAGCCGAGCGCCGGCAGGTCGCGGCCGGCCAGTTGCGCGCTCAGCGCCTCGTTGTCGGAGCGGGTCGGATCATAGACCGCGTCATGCCACCAAAAGGCGGCGGTCAGGACCGCGCGATCTCGGTCCGACAAACCGGTAATCGCCGCGAGCCGCGCCAGGCAGTCCTCGATATGCGCCAGGGTATGATACCGGCGCCGAGGCTCCACATAGGCGGCTCGCAGCGATGGAATCATTCGTCGGCGGCGATCTTGGCGCTGACGATCTTGCCCGGGGCGCGCGGCGGCTCGCCCTTCGGCAGGGCGTCGACATGGTCCATGCCTTCAGTCACCTGGCCCCAGACGGTGTATTGCTTGTCCAGGAAGGTGGCGTCGTCGAACACGATGAAGAACTGGCTGTTGGCCGAGTCCGGGTTCGGCGTGCGGGCCATCGAGACCACCCCGCGCACGTGCGGCTCGTCGTTGAACTCGGCCTTCAGGTCCGGCTTGTCCGAACCGCCACGGCCGGTGCCCGACGGATCACCGCCCTGGGCCATGAAACCCGGGATCACGCGGTGGAAGACGACGCCGTCGTAGAAGCCTTCACGCACCAGTTCCTTGATCCGCGCCACGTGGCCGGGGGCCAGGTCGGGACGAAGCTTGATCGTGACCGGACCGCTCTCGAGGGTCAGGATCAGGGTGTTTTCGAGATCGGCCGACATGGTCTTCCCTTGGATGACAAGTGTTGTGAACGCGCTTCTAGCGCGGTTCACGCCCGCCTGTGAACCAAGTTGAGCCTAGAAATCGGTACGTACTCAGCGAACCTCGACCGGAAGATCGATATCGCACACCGAGAAGTCGGCGCCTTTCAGCGTCCGCAGACGCTTGGTCTCGGCCGCGAACCAGGGCCCCTTGGGATCGATCACTCGCACCTTGGGGCGTTCTGCTTCGGGAATGTCCGCCAGCAGACGAACCTTCTGCATCTGATCCTGCGGAGCCGGAACAGGTTCACCGGTCTTGATGGCGCGCACGGCGTCCAGGCCGCTGATCACGCGACCGAAGGCGGTGTAGCGCTTGTCCAGCGACGGGTACGGCTGGCGCATCAGGAAAAACTGGCTGTTGGCCGAGTCATTGCCTTCGTCGCGGGCCATGCCGATCACGCCGGGGCAATAGGTTCCCCAGGCCGAGACCTTCTTGTCGGTGGTGACCTCGCTCCAGCTCCAGGCCTGGCTGACGACCGGCAGCGACTTGATGAAGCCGACTTCAAGGCCCGCCGGCGCCGCCATCGGCACGAAGCCGGTCTCGGCGGTACGGCGGAAGGTGAATTCGGCCTTGAGGTTGGGCTTGTCCGTACCGCCCTCGCCCGTATTGGTCGGATCGCCAGTCTGCGCCATGAACCGATCGATGACCCGGAAGAAGGTGCGACCGTCATAGACGCCCGCGCGGGTCAGGTCCTGCAACCGCGCCACATGGTTAGGCGCGACGTCCGGGACCAGCTCGACCAGCACACGCCCCTTGTTGGTGTCGATCACCATCACCGTTTCCGGAGCCGGCGTGCGCCAATCTTGTTCAGAAGGCTTGGCGGGGGCCGAGGGCGTCGCCGCCAGGGCCGGACCGGTGATCGTCGCCAGGCAGAGCCCGGCCAGGAGCGTGCGCGAGAAGGTCATGTCACTTAACTTGCACGGGCACGTCCACGTCGCAATTGGTGAAGCTGGGGCCCATCTCGCCTTGGCGCTTGGTCACCAGCGCCTTGAAGGCCGCGCCGCGCGTATCCATCACCTGGACCTTGGGACGCTTGTCGGCCGGCAGGTCGGCCAGCATCTTGACGCTGATCATCTTGTCCTGCGGATCGGGAACCGGCTCGCCGGTCTTGATGTTGCGCACGACGTCCAGGCCCGACAGCACGCGGCCGAAGGCGGTATAGGTCTTGTCCAGCGAGCTGTTGGCCTGGCGCATGAAGAAGAACTGGCTGTTGGCGCTGTCCGGGTCTCCGGCGCGGGCCATGCCCAGCACGCCGGGACAGAAGTTGCCCCAGCTGGCCACCTTCTTGTCGGCGGTCATCACGGCCAGGGCCGAGTTCTGGCTCGACACCGGTAGCGCGCCGATCCAGCCCAGCTCGGTGCTGCCCGCCTTGAAGCCGGCGCCCAGCGGCAGGTCCATGCCGCGACGGAAGGTGAACTCGGCCGTCAGGTTCGGCTGGTCCGAACCGCCGGCCCCGGTGTTCTGCGGATCGCCCGTCTGAGCCATGAAGTCGCTGATGACCCGGAAGAAGGTCAGGCCGTCATAGAAGCCGCTCTTCACCAGGCCGCGCACGCGCTCGACGTGGTTGGGTGCGGCGACCGGGTCGAGCTCGGCGATGATCCGGCCCTTGTTGGTCTCGACGACGATGACGTTATTGGGGTCGGGCGTGCGCCAGTCCGCGCCAGCTGGAGCGGCAGTTTGGGCCGTTGCCGTCGTAGCGACGAGCGCCAGGGCGGCGGCGGTCATGGCGAGCTTCATCGAAATCCCCGAACAGAACAGTCGGGGTCGGCGTAGAACGCCACGGCCGCCCCGACAAGTGCGGCGTCCGTTCAACCGCACGATTCCGGCCGGAACGGGGCGACGGCTACGCTTCGGACGCGGCCTTGAAGACCTGCAGCTGGTCGTCGAAGGCGCGCTGGAAGGCGGGTCTCGCTTCGGCCCGCGCCACATAGGCCAGGAGGCTCGGATAGTCGTTCAAAATCCCGGACGATCCCAGCCGGCGCAGCACCACCACCATCATCAGGTCGCCGGCGTTGAAGTCACCATCCAGCCAGTCGGCTTCGCCCAGGCGATCGGCGAGTTGGTCCAACCGTGTGCGGACGGCCTGTTCCAGCATCGGCTGGCGCGCCGCGAACCAGGGCTTGTCGCGCTCCAGGATCGTGGCCATGCCGAACTCGACGATCGGCGGCTGCACGGTGCTGACGGCGGCGAACATCCAGGTCAGCGCCCTGGCCCGGGCGTTGGCGTCCTCAGGCAGCAAGCCCCTGTGACGCTCGGCGATATGGAAAACGATGGCGCCCGACTCGAACAGTACGAGCTCGCCGTCCTCATAGGTCGGGATCTGGCCGAACGGCTGCACCGCCATGTGGGCGGCGGCCTTCATCTCTGGAAAGGTGACCAGGCGCACGTCGTAAGGCTGGCCCACCTCCTCCAGCGCCCATCGGACAGCCATGTCGCGCGCCAGGCCTCGGCCGCGATCGGGCGATGTCTTGAAGGCGGTGATGGTCGGGGTCATGGCTGTCTCCGGGCTGCTGTCCCGAGGACGAACGACCGGGCGGCGTTCCGACACCGCCCGGCCGAGATTTCGTCGATCAGGCCTTGCCGACCTTGGCCAGCAGCTGCTCGGCCACGCCGGCGGGCACGAACTTGCCGATATCGCCGCCCAGGGCCGCGATCTCCTTGACCAGCCGCGAGGCGATCGCCTGGTGACGCGGATCGGCCATCAGGAAGACGGTCTCGATCTCGCGGTCCAGCTGCTGGTTCATCGCCGTCATCTGGAATTCGTATTCGAAGTCGGCCACGGCCCGCAGGCCGCGCACGATCATCTGGGCCTCCACCTCGCGGGCGAAGTGCATCAGCAGGCTCTCGAACGGCCGGACCTCGATCTCGGCGATCTTGGTCAGGTGCGCCGTTTCCTTTTCCAGGATGGCGACCCGTTCCTCCAGCGAGAACAGCGGCCCCTTGCCGATGTTCACCGCCACCCCGATCACCAGCTTGTCGACCAGCTTCACGGCCCGACCGATGATGTCGAGGTGACCGTTGGTGACGGGATCGAAGGTCCCTGGATATAGCCCAACCCGCATGCTGCCCCCTGCTTTAAGGGTTCGAGGGATTACAGGGTCTCTTCCGCCCCGCTGTCCTCGCCCTGGTTGTCGTCTCCGCCGGAATCGGCGAGGCGCTCGACGCTGACGACATGCTCGTCCTGCGCGGTGCGGAAGATGGTTACGCCCTGAGTATTCCGCGCTGCAACACGAATTTGCGAGACCGGCACCCGGATGAGTTGACCTTGATCCGTGACCAGCAGGATCTGGTCGCTCTCGTCGATCGGGAACGAGCCCACCAGACGGCCGCCGCGCTTGCTGAGGTCTTGCGCGGCAAGGCCTTGGCCGCCACGACCCGTACGACGGAAGTCATAGGCGCTGGTGCGCTTGCCGAAGCCTTCCGACGACACGGTCAGCAGGATTTCCTCGGCCGCGCCCAGTGCGGCGATGCGTTCCGGCGTCAGAGTGGTTTCGTCGCCGTCCTCTTCGCCGTCCTCCACGGCGGCGGGGACGTCGTCGCCCTCCTCGCCAGCGGCGCGCAGCATGGCGCGCTGATGCTTGAGATAAGCCGTGCGTTCAGCAGGGGTGGCGTCCACGCTGCGCAGGACAGCCATCGAGATGACGGTGTCATCGCCCGCCAGCTTCACGCCGCGCACGCCGGTGGAGTCACGGCTGGCGAACACGCGCACCTCGTCGACCGAGAAGCGGATGCAGCGGCCAGCCGCCGTGGTCAGCAGCACGTCCTGGTCGGCGTTGCAGACCGAGACGCCGACGATGCCATCGCCCTCGTCCAGCTTCATGGCGATCTTGCCGTTGCGGCGCACGTCCACGAAGTCGCTGAGCTTGTTGCGGCGCACGCTGCCCGAGCGGGTGGCGAACATCACGTCCAGGCCGCCCCAGGTGGCTTCGTCCTCCGGCAGGGTCAGGATCGAGGTGATGGTCTCGCCCGGCTCGATCGGCAGCAGGTTCACGAACGCCTTGCCGCGCGAGTTGGCGGCGCCTTGCGGCAGACGCCAGACCTTCAGCTTGTAGACCTTGCCGCCCGAGGTGAAGAACAGCAGCGGCGCGTGGGTCGAGGCCGAGAACACGCGGGTGACGGCGTCCTCGGTCTTGGTCGCCATGCCCGACTTGCCTTTACCGCCCCGGTGCTGGGTGCGGTAGTTGGCCAGGGGCGTGCGTTTGACGTAGCCGCTCATGGTGACGGTGATGACCATGTCCTCGCGGACGATCAGGTCTTCGTCTTCCATGTCGGCGTCGCCGTCGACCAGCTGGCTGCGGCGCGGAATGGCGAACTTCTCGCGGACCTCGACCAGTTCATCGCGCACCACGGCCATAATGTTGGCGCGGTCGGACAGCAGGTCCAGATAGCCTTGGATGGCTTCGGCCAGAGCGGCGGCTTCATTGCCGATCTCGTCGCGGCCCAGGCCGGTCAGGCGTGACAGGGTCAGGGCCAGGATGGCGCGGGCCTGCTCGTCGGTCAGGCGGATCAGGCCGCCCTCTTCCTGCAGGGTGCGCGGGTCGGCGATCAGCTCGACCAGCGGCAGCATGTCGCCGGCCGGCCAGGACTTGGCCACCAGGCGCTCACGCGCCTCGGTCGGGTCCTTGGACGAGCGGATGATGTGGATGAACTCGTCGATATTGGCGACGGCGATGGTCAGACCGACCAGCACGTGGCCGCGATCGCGGGCCTTGCCCAGTTCGAACTTGGTCCGGCGGACGACCACTTCCTCGCGGAAGGTGACGAACAGCTGCAGCAGCTTGTGCAGGCCCATCTGCTCGGGACGACCCCGGTTCAGGGCCAGCATGTTGACGCCGAACGAGGTCTGCAGCGCCGTGAAGCGGTACAGCTGGTTCAGGATCACCTCGCCCGAGGCGTCGCGCTTCAGCTCGACCACGATGCGCATGCCCTCGCGGTTCGACTCGTCGCGAATGTCGGCGATGCCTTCGAGCTTCTTCTCGCGGACCAGTTCGGCGATGTGCTCGACTAGGTTGGCCTTGTTCACCTGATACGGGATCTCGGTGATGATAATCGCTTCGCGACCGGCGCGGATCTCGTCGACGCTGGCGACGCCGCGCATGATCACCGAGCCCCGGCCCGTCAGCAGCGCTTGGCGCGGACCCGCGCGACCGATGATCTCGCCGCCGGTCGGGAAGTCGGGGCCAGGCACCAGGTCCAGCAGCTGATCGGTCGTGCACTCCGGCTCGTCGATCAGCAGCAGGCAGGCGTCGATGATTTCGCCAAGGTTGTGCGGCGGGATGTTGGTCGCCATGCCGACGGCGATGCCGCCCGCGCCGTTGACCAGCAGGTTGGGAATCCGCGACGGCAGGACGGTCGGTTCCTGCTCCTTGCCGTCGTAGTTGTCGGCGAAGTCGACCGTGTCCTTGTCCAGGTCGGCCAGCAGCGACATGGCCGGCGCGGCCATGCGGCATTCCGTGTAACGCATGGCCGCGGGCATATCGCCATCGACCGAGCCGAAGTTGCCCTGACCGTCGATCAGCACCAGGCCCATCGAGAACGACTGGGTCATGCGGACCAGGGTGAAGTAGATCGAGGCGTCGCCGTGCGGGTGATACTTACCCATGACGTCACCGACCACGCGGGCGGACTTGACGTAAGGACGCTCCGGCGTCTGGCCCTGCTCGTGCATCGAGAACAGCACGCGGCGGTGAACCGGCTTCAGACCATCACGCGCGTCGGGCAGCGCACGGCTGACGATCACGCTCATCGCATAGTCGAGATACGAACGACGCAGTTCGTCCTCGATGTTGATGGGCTCGATGTCCCCGCCCGTGGCGTCAGGGGGGATGGTGTTTTGATCGTCGTTCAAAGGGATTTTCGCCGTCAGAATCGGACACGGAACCGTCGAAAACAGTTAGCATTGGGACGAGGAAGGCGCCACCTTTCCGGGCGCTTCCCGATCCCCTGTTCGCTTGAATCCGAAGGAAAAACGCATGATCCGCCTCCCCGCCGCGACCACGCTCGCCCTCGCCGCTCTGATCGCCGCCTCGCCCGCTCTGGCCCAGACCTCCGCGACCGCCGTGGTGAAGGCTGGCGACGGCAAGGACGCCGGCGTGGTCACGCTGACCGAGGCGCCGCACGGCGTGCTGCTCAAGCTTGAACTCAAGGGCCTGACGCCGGGCTGGCACGCGGTGCACTTCCACGAGAAGGGCGACTGCGGCGCGCCGGACTTCAAGTCGGCTGGCGCCCACGTCCACACGGCCGCCAACACGATCCACGGCCTGCTGAACCCGGACGCCAACGACAGCGGCGACCTGCCCAACGTCTTCGCCGCCGCCGACGGTTCGGTCGCCGCCGAAGTCTATTCGACCCTGGTGTCGCTGAAGGGCGCCGGCGGCCGCCCCGCCCTGCTGGACACCGACGGTTCGGCGATCGTCGTCCACGCCAGCCCCGATGACCACAAGAGCCAGCCGATCGGCGGCGCCGGCGCGCGCGCCGCTTGCGGCGTGATCAAGTAGCACTCTAGGCTCCGGTCACGCGTTCCTTTCGTGGCGGGAGATCCCATGCGCACCTGGCGGCTGTCGCTCATCGCTCTGACCTTGGCCGCGACGGCCGCCTGCCACGACTCCAAGACGTCGAAGGACGCCAAGCCGCCGGAAAAGCCGGCCGCCATCGCGCCTTCGACGCAGCTCGTTTCGCTGGCCTGGCGTCCGGCGAACGGCAACCAGAACCTCCAGTCCTTCGAATTCCAGCTGATGGGGGCCGAGATCGTCTCCGTCTGCAACAAGCCGCCCGGCTGGGTCGTCGAGAGCTCGGGCGCGGCGATCAAAGGCTACGCCACCGTCGGCGCGGGCTTCATCAGCGTCGAGCATCTGGACGACCTGAAAGGCCTCTTCCTGATCAGGACTCAGGCTGGCCGGCCGCTGGGCGTGACCGGCAAGGTGCTGACCGGTGTCTATGCCGACGACGGCGGCCAGAGCGAGATCGCGGCGACGCCGGCGATGCTGAGGCTGGAACCGGCGCAGCAATGCCCGCCGGCGAAGACGAACTAGGCCGTCTCGGCCAGAGCTTCCGTCGCCTTGGCGCGCTTCTCGGTCATAGCCACCAGCGCCACGCCGACCATGGTCGCGCCGCCGCCGATCAGCAGTTGCAGCGTCAGCTTGTCGCCCAAGAGCAGGATGCCGATCGAGCACGAAACCAGCGGCGTCAGCAGGAAATAGGGGGTCACGCGGCCCGCCTCGCGGCGCTGGACCAGCCAGAACAGCAGCGCGCTGGCCCCGATGGTCGAGACCACGCCGGCGAACAGCACGCACAGCCAGGCGATTGGCGGGGCCGCCTGCATCCGCTCGACCTGGTTCTTCTCGAACAGGGCCGACATGGTCAGCAACACCGGCGCGGCGACCAAGGCCGTCATGCCTTGCAGCTTGAGCGGTTTGATGCCCGGCGTCTTGCGCACCAGCACCGTGGCCACCGCCCAGCAAGCGCTGGCCAGGACGATCAGCACGATGGCCGGCAGGTCGCCCGCCGCGTGCGGGTCTAGGCTCATCCACGCCACGCCGATGAAGGCCACGGCCAAGCCCGCCACCGCCGGCGGCCGCATGGTCTCGCCCAGCATCCGCCAGGCGAAGATGGCCGTGAACGGGATCCACAGCTGGCTGGCCACCACCAGCGGGCTCAGGGCGCCGGCCATGCTGAAGGCCACATAGATCACGCCGAAATGGATCGGCCCGGTCAGCAGCACGATAGCCAGCAGCCGCTTGGGCTCCGGGAAGGGCGGCCGGATGAACGGGAACAGGAAGACCAGCGCCGCGCCGAACCGCAGGCCGCCCATCAGCATCGGCGGCAGATAGTGCGTCGCCACCTTGGCGGCGGCGTTGTTGATCCCCCAGGTCAGGATGATCCCCAGGATGGCGAGGTATTCCAGACCGGTCAGGGGCGACGACTTGGAGGACATGGCAGGGCTTGGATCAGACCAGGCCCCTCGGGTCAATGAACCCCGACCACCGCACGGACGGCGGCGGTCAGCAATGTCAGGTCCGCGTCCGGCGTCGTGAAGGCTGGCGTCAGGTAAACGACCTTGCCCATCGGCCGAATCCAGACCCCTAGCTCAGCGAAGCGCGCGCACAGCTCGCTCACCGGCACGGGCGCCTCGAACTCGACGACGCCGATCGCGCCCAGGATTCGGACATCGACGACGCCCTTCGCCGCCCGGCACGGCTCCAGCCCCTCGGCGAGCGCCGCCGAGACCCGCACCACGTCGGCCGCCCAGGCGCCGTCTTCGAACAGGTCCAGCGAGGCGTTGGCCGCCGCACAGGCCAGCGGATTGGCCATGTAGGTCGGGCCGTGCATCAGCGCCGCGCCGGCGTCGTCGGACCAGAAGGCCTCGAACACCTTGCGCGAGGCCACAGCCGCCGACAGCGGCAGGGTCCCGCCGGTCAGGGCCTTGGACAGGGTGAGGATGTCCGGCTCGATCCCCGCCGCCTGCATGGCGAACAGGGTCCCGGTGCGGCCAAAGCCGGTGAAGATCTCGTCGAAGATCAGCAGCACGCCATGCTTGTCGGCCAGGCGGCGCAGGGTGCGCAGCACCTCCGGCGGATGCAGCAGCATGCCGCCCGCTCCCTGGACCAACGGCTCGACCAGGATCGCCGCGATCTCGTGACCACGCGCCACCAGCAACACGTCGAGCGCCGCTTCGCTGGCCTCATCACGCGGCAAGTCGGCGATCACCTGGTCGGGCATGACGCCGGCGAACAGGCTGTGCATCCCCTCCTCCGGATCGCAGACCGTCATCGTCGCCAGGGTGTCGCCGTGATAGCCGCCCCGGAAGGCCAGGAACTTGGTCCGGCCCGCGACACCGCGATTGATCTGGAATTGCAGCGCCATCTTCATGGCGATCTCGACCGAGACCGAGCCGCTCTCGGCGAAGAACACGTGATCCAAATCGCCGGGCAACAGTTTCACGAGACGCGCCGCCAGGCGATAGGCCGGCTCGTGCGCCAGGCCGCCGAACATCACGTGCGGCATGGTTTCGATCTGCGCCCGCAGCGCGTCGGCGATGTGCGGGTGGTTGTAGCCGTGGCAGGCCGTCCACCACGAGGCCAAACCATCGACCAGCTCGCGCCCATCGGCCAGCACCAGCCGCGATCCCCGCGTCGCCACCACCGGCAACGGCGGCCGCGCGGTCTTCATCTGGCAGTAGGGCCGCCAGACATGCGGCGCGCCTTGGGTCAGCCAAGCTGGATCGGACATGACGGTTTCCGTTTGCGGACTCGGGGCGCCTTGCCTATGCCCGCGCTTTCGTTGCCGCAAAGGGAAACGACATGCAGAGCCTCGACGCCTTCGCCGGTGAGAAGCTGGCCGCCCTGGAGGCCAAGAGCCTGCGCCGCCGCCTCAAGCCCACCCGCCGTCACGACGGCGCCGTGGTCGAGCGCGACGGCAAGCGGCTGATCTCTTTCTCGTGCAACGACTATCTGGGCCTGTCGCATCACCCTCTGGTCCGCGCGGCGGCGGCCGAGGCGGCGCTGAACTACGGCGCGGGCGCGGCCGCCTCGCGCCTGGTCACCGGCGACCATCCGCTGCTCAGCGATCTGGAAAAGCGCCTGGCTCGCCTGAAGGGGACCGAGGCCGCCTGCGTGTTCGGCTCGGGCTATCTGGCCAATACCGGCACGATCCCGACCCTGGTCGGTCCCGGCGACGCGGTCTTCGTCGACGCCCTGGCCCACGCCTGCATCTGGAGCGGCGCGCAGCTCTCCGGCGCCAAGATCGTCAAGTTCGCCCACAACGACGTGGTCGACCTGGAACGGCTGCTGAAGGCCGAACGTCCGCAGGCTCGCCGCGCCCTGGTCGCCACCGACGGCGTCTTCTCGATGGACGGCGACATCGCCCCGCTCGACAGGTTGTCGGCCCTCTGTGCGGCGCATGACGCCTGGCTGCTCAGCGACGACGCCCACGGCGTCGGAGTGCTGGCGGAAGGTCGAGGCTCCGCCGCCCTCTTCCCGGACGCCGACATCCCGTTGCAGATGGGCACCCTGTCCAAGGCCCTTGGCTCGTACGGCGGCTATGTCTGCGGCTCGCAGACGGTGATCGACCTGCTGAAGACTCGCGCCCGCACCCTGGTCTACGCCACCGGCCTGCCGCCCGCCTCGGCCGCCGCGGCCCTGGCGGCGCTGGACATCATCGAGGCCGATCCCGCCTTCACCGAACAGCCGCTGGCCAAGGCGCGCCTGTTCACCAGACGCCTCGGCCTGCCCGACGCCCAGAGCCCGATCGTGCCGGTGATCATGGGCGAGGCCGACACGGCCCTGGCCGCCTCCGCCGCGCTGGAGGCCCAGGGCTTCCTGGTCGTGGCCATTCGCCCGCCGACGGTGCCCGAAGGCACGGCCCGCCTGCGCGTGGCCTTCAGCGCCGAGCACGACGACGCCGACGTCCTGCGCCTGGCCGAAGCCGTGGCGGCGCTGCGATGAAAAGCGTCTTCGTCGCCGGCACCGGCACAGACCTCGGCAAGACCCACATTGCCTGCGCCCTGCTCCGCGCCGCTCGGGCGCGCGGCCTGACGGTCGATGCCTTCAAGCCCGTGGTCAGCGGCTTCGATCCCGCCGCACCCGAGACCAGCGATCCCGCCCGACTGGCCGCCGCCCTCGGCCGTCCCGACGACTGGGCGAAGGTCTCGCCCCGCCGCTATCTCGCCCCGCTGGCGCCGAACCTAGCAGCGCGGCTGGAAGGCGATGCCCTGACCATGGCCGACCTCGTCGCCGACTGCCGGACCTGGCTGGACACCCGCGACACCGACCTCGCCCTCATCGAAGGCGCCGGCGGCGTCATGTCGCCGATGACCGACGACGCCACCAATCTGGACCTGATGACGGCGCTGGGCCTCCCCGTCCTGCTGGTCGCCGGCAGCTATCTCGGCACGGCCAGCCACCTGCTGACCGCGCTGGAGGTGCTTCGGTCTCGCGGCCTGACGGTCGCCGCCATCGTAGTCAGCGAGAGCCTCGATGCCCCGAACCTCGACCAGACTGTGGAGATGCTGCGCGCCTTCGAACGCCAGGCGCCGATCATCGTCGCGCCGCGCGATCCAGACTGGGACGCGGCCGACCTCGCCGCCCTACTTCTCTAGCCGCGCCACCAGGCTGGACGTGTCCCAGCGGTTGCCGCCCATGGCCTGCACCTCGGCGTAGAACTGGTCGATCAGGGCCGTGGCCGGCAGCTTGGCGCCGTTCGAGCGGGCTTCGTCGAGGGCGATGCCCAGATCCTTGCGCATCCAGTCGACCGCGAAGCCGAAGTCGAACTTACCCTCGGACATGGTCGGCCAGCGGTTCTCCATCTGCCACGACTGGGCCGCGCCCTTGGAGATGGCGGCCAGAACGTCGTCGGTGGGCAGGCCCGAACGCTTGGCGAAGTGCAGCGCCTCGGCCACGCCCTGGACGACGCCGGCGATGGCGATCTGGTTGCACATCTTGGTCAACTGGCCCGCCCCGACCTCGCCCATGCGGCGCACGGCCTTGGCGTAGACGTCGATGACCGGCAGCACGTGGTCGTAAGCGGCCCGGTCGGCGCCGACCATGATGGTCAGCTGGCCGTTCTCGGCGCCGGCCTGGCCGCCCGAGACCGGGGCGTCGACGAAGGCGCAGCCCTTCTCGGCCAGCAGCGCGGCCATCTCGCGAGCGACCTTGGCCGAGGTGGTGGTGTGATCGACGACGGTCACGCCCTTTTCGAGGGCCGGCAGGGCCTGCGCCACGACGTCGCGGAGGTCGTCGTCATTGCCGACGCACAGCAGCACGACCTCGGCGCCCGCCACCGCTTCCGGAATGGTCGCAAACGCCGTCCCGCCGTGCTTTTCGGCCCATTTGCGGGCCTTTTCGGCGGTGCGGTTGTAGACGGCGACCTCGTGGCCGGCGGCCTTCAGGTGGCCCGCCATCGGAAAGCCCATCACGCCCAGACCGATAAACGCCGTCTTCATGCCGCTGCTCCTCTTGGAAGGCTCGGGATTACGCGCCCGGCAGCGGCTTCGGCAACCCCATCTTAACGACCTTCGGGCAGGTTCCGACCTCATGGTTAAGCAGGCTTAAGCACGATGGCGGTCAACAGCGAACAGCCGATCATCATCAAGAAGATCAAGAAGGGCGGCGGTCACGGGCACCACGGCGGCGCCTGGAAGGTCGCCTATGCCGACTTCGTGACCGCGATGATGGCCTTCTTCCTGCTGATGTGGCTGCTGAACACGACCAGCCCCGAACAGAAGCAGGGCATCGCCGACTACTTCGCGCCTGCCTCGATCTCGTCCACCACCAGCGGCTCGGGCGGCATCCTGGGCGGCACCTCGCTGGGCGACGATGGCGCCAAGGCCGACGGCAAGATGTCGGTCATCCAGCAGATGGCCCCCGAAGCCCCCGACAATGTCAGCAAGGACGGCCAGAGCTCCGAGCAGGCCTCGCTCGCTTCGGCCAGCGAAGAAGCCCTGCGCGACGCCCTGGCCAAGAAGGAACAGGACGCCTTCGCCTCGGCCGCCCAGTCGCTGCGCCAGTCGCTGCAGGACATGCCGGAGCTGGCCGAACTGTCGAAGCAGATCATGATCGACCAGACCCCGGAGGGCCTGCGCATCCAGCTGATCGACCAGGAAGGTCGCTCGATGTTCAAGGAAAACTCCAAGGAGCCGAACGACCGCGCCCGCATCCTGCTGCGCGCCGTCGCCAAGGTGATCAACCAACTGCCCAACCGCGTGACCATCTCGGGCCACACCAGCGCCAACGCCTATGGCAAGAAGCAGGATGGCGATTGGGCGCTCTCGGCCCAGCGCGCCGACGCCTCGCGCCAGGTTCTGGCCGGCGCCGGGGTCCAGGACGACCGCATCTATCAGGTGTCGGGCAAGGCCAATTCCGAGCCGCTGTACGCCGACGACCCGACCCTGGCTGGCAACCGCCGCATCTCGATCATCCTGCTGCGCGAAAAGCCGGTCTTGCCCGATAACCTGTGACCGTTCGCCGCGCGCGGGCTTCGTGAAGCTTGCGCAACCGAACGCAATGCCCCCTAATCTCGTTCTGGGCAGCACACACGCTGAAGGGGACAGGGCTTACAGTGACGCAGCATTTTCCGACGCGACAGCTTCGGTTCTTCCTGACGGCGCCCACGCCTTGCCCGTACCTGCCCGGCCGCGAGGAGCGCAAGGTGTTCGCCCACCTGCCGCTGTCCGACGGCCCGACGGTCAATGACAGCCTGACCCAGGTCGGCTTCCGTCGCTCCCAGAACATCGCCTACCGCCCTGCCTGCGAGACCTGCCGCGCCTGCCAGTCGGCCCGCGCGCCAGCCGCCGACTACGTGCTGTCGCGCTCGGAGCGGAAGGTCCTGAACCGCAACGACGACCTCGAGCGCCACCTGGTCGAGGCCGAGGCGACGCTCGAGCAGTTCGAGCTGCTGCGCCGCTACCTGCTGACCCGTCACGCCGACGGCGGCATGGCCGAGATGACCTGGCCCGACTACGTGGCCATGGTCGAGGACACCGCGGTCCGCACCCACCTGATCGAATATCGTCGCAAGTCGCAGGACCGCGGCCCCGGCGACCTGATCGCCTGCGTGCTGGTCGACGTGCTCGCCGACGGCCTGTCGCTGGTCTACAGCTTCTACAATCCAGACGAGACGCGGCGCAGCCTGGGCTCGTTCGTGATCCTGGATCACATCGTCCAAGCCCAGCAGGGCGGCGTCCCTTACGTCTATCTGGGCTACTGGGTGCCGGGCAGCGAGAAGATGGCCTACAAGGCGCGCTTCTCGCCGCTGGAAATCCTCAAGCCCGGCGGCTGGTCGCTGATGTCGGCCCGCGAACGCGGCGCCCGCCCGCCCAGTGGCCGCATCGCCGCCAAGGACTCCTGCGACCTGCTGCTCAGCGACGCCGAGCCGGCCATGCTGGACGACCTGAACTAAATCTTCACCGTGGGCGTCTTGGTTAAGACCCAGGAAACCAACTCATCACACATCTGGTCGCGCGCCATGCGAGGGACGCGGCGCCAGCCAGTGGATGGGGACCATGCTTTTCTCGGGACGTCAGACGGGCGAGGTTGATCGCCTGAAGAAAGAGCTCGCGGACCTGAAGGAACGCTCTGAGCTCCTGGACCAGGCCTGCGGCATCGGCCTGTGGGAGTCGGTGCTGCACAATGCCGACGCGCTGCATCCCAAGAGCGTCTGGACCTGGTCACCGGAGTTCCGCCGCCTGATCGGCTACACCAGCGAAGCCGACTTCCCCAATGTCTGCCAGTCGTGGTCGGACAAGCTGCACCCCGACGATGTCGAGGCCACCTTCGCGGCCTTCGCCGCCCACCTGACCGACCGCAGCGGCAACGCCCGCTACAACGTCACCTATCGCCTGATGACCCGGGCCGGCGCCTATCGCTGGTTCCGCGCCACCGGCGGCTGCCATCACGCGGTGGACGGCACGATCCGCGCCTGCGGCTCGCTGACCGACATCCACGAGCAGACGCTCATGGAGCACAAGGCCCGCGACGAGGCCGCTGAGAACCAGGCCGCGCTGGACGCCCTGGCCGATGGCCTGAAGGCCCTGGCCGACGGCGACCTGACCCACCGCATCGACGCCAGCTTCTCGGCCCGCGCCCAGCCGGTGAAGGACAACTTCAACCACTCGCTGGCCCGCCTGCGCGACGCGCTGGTCAATATCGCCCAGACCGCCGGCTCGATCCGGGGTGGCTCGGACGAGATCGCCAGCGCCTCCAACGACCTGTCGCGCCGCACCGAGCAGCAGGCCGCCAGCCTGGAAGAGACCGCCGCGGCCCTCGACGAGATCACCTCGACGGTCAATCGCAGCGCCGAGGGCGCCATCCAGGCCTCGACCGCCGCCGCCTCGGCCAAGGTCGACGCCGAGCGCTCGGGCGCGGTCGTCCGTGACGCCGTCGCCGCCATGGGCGAGATCGAGCAGAGCTCGGGTCAGATCACCCAGATCATCGGCGTGATCGACGAGATCGCTTTCCAGACCAACTTGCTGGCCCTGAACGCCGGCGTCGAGGCCGCCCGCGCCGGGGAAGCCGGCCGCGGCTTCGCGGTCGTCGCCCAGGAAGTCCGGGCGCTGGCCCAGCGCTCGGCCGACGCCGCCAAAGAGATCAAGACGCTGATCGCCAACTCCTCGACCCAGGTCGAGCGCGGCGTGAAGCTGGTCGGCCAGACGGGCGAGGCCCTGACCGGCATCGTCGGCAAGGTCAGCGAGATCACCGACCAGATCACCGAGATCGCCCGCTCGTCGCGCGAGCAGGCCACGGGCCTGAGCCAGGTCAACAACGCGGTCAATCAGATGGACCAGGTGACTCAGCAGAACGCCGCCATGGTCGAGGAAGCCACCGCGGCGGCGACCAGCCTGCGGGGCGAGGCCAACGAGCTGAGCCGGCTGGTCGGCCGTTTCCACATCGAAGGCGAAGCGCGCCAGACGTCTCGCGCCCGCGCGGCCTAAACCGACGCCCTCAAGAAGAAGAAGCGCGCCATTCCGGCCGGAATGGCGCGCTTTGTCGTTCTAGCGCGCGAAGCTGACGCCGCCGTCGACGGTCACCGCGCCGCCCATCACGTAGTCGCCGGCCCGCGAGGCCAGGTAGATGGCCGCGCCGGCCATGTCCTCTTCCGAGCCGATGCGGCCGGCGGGGATGGCCTTGGACACCGCGTCGGCGTGGTCGCGAGCGACCTTGTTCATGTCCGAGGCGAAGGCGCCGGGCGCGATGGCGCTGACGGCGATGTTGTCGGCCGCCAGGCGCAGGGCCATGCGCTTGGTCATGTGCAGCAGGCCGGCCTTGGACGCGCCGTACGGATAGGTCTCGTCCTTGGTCACCGACTGGCCGTCGATCGAGCAGATGTTGATGACCTTGGCGACGCGGTCGGCGGCCGCCGCGCGCAGCGGGCCGATCAGGGCCTGGGTCAGGAAGAACGGCGTCTTCATGTTGAGGTCGACGGTCTTGTCCCAGCCGCTTTCCGGGAAGCCATCGAACTCCGCCCCCCAGGCCGCGCCGGCGTTGTTGACCAGGATGTCGAGCTTGTCCTCGCGCTCGGCGATCCGCTTGGCCAGGCCTTCGATGCCCTCCATGGTCGAGATGTCGCCCGGCAGCGAGACGCATTCGCCATATTGGCTGAGCTCCTCGGCGGCGGCGTCGCAGGCGGCGGCCTTGCGGGCGGTGATGTAGACGCGCTTGGCGCCGTAGGTCAGGAAGCCCTTGGTGATCATCGCGCCGATGCCGCGCGAGCCGCCGGTCACGACCGCAACGCGGCCTTCGAGGGAGAACAGGTCTTGCATGTCGTAACTCCTAGAAGCCGCGCGCGGCGGCCAGGGCGCCGAGGCGTCCGGTGATGTCGTGGAACTGGGCGACGGTCTCGTCGATGATCGCCTGGGCGGTCTTCACCTCGTCGATCAGACCGACGGTCTGGCCAGCCAGCGCGGGCGCGGCCTCCATGTCGCCACCGAAATAGACGTCGAGGATGTTCTTCAGCACGTCGGGCGGCATGACGCCGGCGTCGTGAATCTCCTTGGTCAGCTCCGACTTGATCGCCCGGATGCAGGGGCTGGCCTTCTTGTTCAGCACCCAGGTGCCGGTCTCCTTGGCGCCCGTGATCGCGGCCTTGTAGTTGGCGTGCACGGGGCTTTCGGCTGAGCTGACGAAGCGAGTGCCCATCTGGATGGCTTCCGCCCCCAGGGCGAACGCCGCCGCCATGCCGCGGCCGTCGCAGATACCGCCGGCGGCGATCAGCGGCACGTCGGTCCTGGCCCGGATCGCCTGCAGCAGGACGAGGGTCGAGACCTCCTCCGGGTTCTTGAACCCGCCGCCTTCCGCGCCTTCGACCACAAGGCCGTCGATGCCCGCATCGACGCACTTCACCGCCGCATCGACGGTCGGCACGGCGTGATAGACGACGATGCCGGCGTCCTTCAGCGGACCGACGAACTTGGCGGGGCTACCGGCCGAGGTGGTGACGAACTTGACCCCGCTCTCGCAGACGAAACGCAGCATGGCGTCGTCGCGCAGGAACATAATCGGCAGGTTCACCCCGAACGGCAGGCCGCTGGCCGCCATCCTGGTGATCTCGGCCTTGCAGTTCTCGGTCTCGCCGGACGAGGTCTCGATGATGCCAAGCCCCCCTGCCCGCGACACCGCCGAGGCCAGCGGATAGCGAGCGATCCAGCCCATGGGGGCCTGGACAATGGGGTACTTGGCACCCGTATGGGCCAGGACGCGGTTGGTCATGGGATCAGCAGCACCCGGCCGACGGCCTGGCGGCTCTCGATATAGGCGTGGGCGCCCGCCGCCTCGGACAGCGGGAAGGTCTTGTCGATGACAACTTCCAGCTCGCCCTTGGCCGCGCGGTCGATCATCTCCTGGATCATGTCGTGCACCCGGTCGGTCATGATCTCCGCGCCCAGGAAGACCCCGGTCAGCGAGCGGTTGCCGCCCATCAGCGACGACACGTCGATCTTCATCGGCTCGCGCCCGGCATTGCCGACCAGCGAGATGCGACCGCGATAGCCGAGGGCCCCGAGGCTGCCCTGCAGGGTCGCGCCGCCGACCGGATCGACGACCAGGTCCACGCCCTTGCCGCCGGTCAGCTTCATGACCTGCTCAACGAGGTCGTCGCGGCCGTAGTTGACGCCATGGTCCATGCCGAACGCCTTCAGACGCTCCAACCTCTCGTCGCTGGAGGCCGAGGCGATCACCGTCGCGCCGGCCTGCTTGGCAAGCTGGATGGCGGCCAGGCCCACAGCCCCTGCCCCGGCCTGGACCAGCACGGTCTCGCCGGCCTTCAGGCGGCCCGCGCCGAACAGGCACTCATGCGCCGTGCCGAAGGGCACCGGGATGGCCGAGGCTTGTCGGATGTCGAAGCCGTCCGGGATCGGCCAGGCGTTGCGGGCCGGCACCGCGCGCAGCTCGGCGTGCGAGCCGAAGGCGTTCACGGTGACGACCTTCTGCCCGACCTTCAGGTGCGTGACTTCAGCCCCGACCTCGATGATCTCGCCGGCGGCCTGATAGCCGACGATATGCGGGCTGCCCGCCATCTGGCCGCCGCCGCGATTGAGCGTGTCGCCGCCCTCGATGCTGACCGCCTCGACGCGGATGATCACGCTCTGCGGGTGAAGGACCGGGTCGGCGACGTCCTCGTAGCGAAAGACGTCCGGCGCCCCGGTCTCGTAATAGACGGCGGCCTTCATGGCGTTTCTCCCTTGTTGTTGTTCTTGGCTCCCGAGGGAGCGTTATTTCTTGGGGTCGATCACTTTTTTGGGTCGATCAGGGCACCGTAGACCAGTTTGGCGCTGTCATCGTCGATGTCCTTGATGGCCGGATCGCCGCCCTTGTTGAGGATGTGGATCATGCCCAGGAAGAACAGGTCGTTGGTCGGGTCGATCCAGAACCAGGTGCCGGCCGCGCCGCCCCAGCTGTAGGTCCCCTGCCCGTACGGACCGGCCTTGGCGCTATCCATCACCACCGCGAAGTCCAGGCCGAAGCCCCGGCCCTTGGCCGTGTTGAACGGCGGGACGTCGGAATTCATGATCGTGTCGCTGAGCACGTTGGTGCGCATCAGCTTCACGGTCTCGGGCTTGATGATCCGCTTGCCGTCCAGCTCGCCGCCGTTCAGCAGCATCTGGGCGAAACGGGCGTAGTCGGCGTTGGTCGAGACCAGGCCGCCGCCGCCCGAGGCCATGACCGGCGGCTTGGTGATGTCGAGGACCATGAAGCCCTCGGCCGGGATCAGCTTGTTCTGCTTGGGGCCCCAGAGATAGAGCGAGGCCAGGCGATCCATCTTCTCGGGCGGCAGCCAGAACTGGGTGTCAGTCATCTTCAGCGGCGTGAAGATCCGCTGCTGCATGAAGTCGCCCAGCGACATGCCGGTCAGCTTCTCGATGATCAGGCCCTGGATGTCGACCGAGACGCTGTACTTCCAGCGCGTGCCCGGCTGGCCGACCAGCGGCAGGGCGGCGATGTTCTGCACGAACTCGGCGCGCGACTTGGCGCCCAGCACCTTCTCCGCATAGGCCTTGTCGATGGGGTTGTCGGGCACCAGGCCGTAGGCGAAGCCCCCCGAGTGGCTCATGATCTCGCGCATGGTCGGCGGACGATCGGCCGGCACGGTGTCGAACGAGCCGTCGGCGTTGACGCCCTTGAAGACGCGCAGGGAGGCGAACTCCGGCACGTATTTGCTGACCGGGTCGTCCAGCTTCCACTTGCCCTCTTCGAACAGGATCATCATGGCCACGCCGGTGATCGGCTTGGTCTGGGAGTAGATGCGGAAGACCGTGTCCTTGGTCATCGGCGGGCCGTCGAAGCCCTTCTTGCCGTGGACCTCGTAGTTCACGATCTTGCCGTGGCGGACCAGCATGGTGGTGACGCCCGGCAGGTGGCCGGTGTCGACCAGGTCCTGCATGTGGGCGTCCAGCTTCTTCAGGCCCTCGGCCGAAAAGCCGACGCTTTCGGGCGCGGCGGCGACGATCGCCGGCTTGGAGGATGCGGCGAGCGCGGCCGTTGAGCCGCCGCCGAGCAGCGTCGCGACCAGCGCGGCCGCGATAAACTTCCGAAACGCCAAAGCGCCCTCCCGAACAAACGTTTGAAGCGACCTTAGTGCGGCCGCATCCCTGTTGAAACCCGCTTTTTCAACGTCCGGGTGACAGCCGTTCCGTTACGCCCAAGGTTAAGGTTATTTCATGAAGACCCGGGTTGCCCGAACGGCGTTCATGTATATTTTTTACTGCACGAGGGATTACGAATACGCATAGGCGGCGCTGGCCATGGCCACACTCGACAATCTGACCACGATCTATCGCAACATCCACCGCCTGCCGACGGGCGCGGACCTCCCCGCCTCGGCCGGCGCCCAGCTGACCTTGATGGCCCAGGGCATCGACGCCGCGCGCGGCGGCATGGTCGGCGACCCGTGGAGCTACGCCAGCGCGGTGCAGTGGATCCAGGACAGCGCCAAGGCCACGACCCAGGTGGCGGTGATGTCCTACGGCTTCCTGGCCAATATGAGCATTGGCACGGCGGGCCTGGACTATCTGGTCTCGGCCAGCGGCCCCAACCCGAACAACCTGAACAGCGCCTACTACGCCCAGTTCGACACCACGAACCGCTACATCAATTTCGCGGTCAACCTGATCAAGAACGGCGAAGGCCGCGCCGACTTCATCGCCGCCTACGGCGAGAACGGCTCGCCGATCAACACTTTCCAGAAGACCTATTTCAAGCTGTTCGGCATCGAGAAGAGCCTGGACGAGGTCCTGGCCCTGTTCGCCGAACCGGTGCCGGACGGCCATGGCGGGACCTATGGCCGCTTTGCCTATTTCGAGGCGATCGGCGGCGACGGCTCGTTCGGCATCGGCACCCGCGCGGCCATGGTCGGCTGGCTGATGGCCGTGGCGGTGCAGGAGAACAAGGGCCCCTATGTCGAGGCCATGCGCGCCTACCTCGCCGACGTCGGCGTGGACGGGAAGGTCGAGGCCGTGCCGTCGTTCCTGTCGCTCTATGGCCCCGGCGGCGGCAACGCGCCGGGCGGCGCCGCCGATCCGGGCCTGCCAGGCGAGAAGGCCTCGTACGCCCACGACTGGAACGTCGATGTCCGTCAGTCGGGCGCGGCGGATGACGTCCACGTGCTGGCCTCCGACGGCAACGATGTCCTGAGGCCCGTGATCGCCGACCAGGGCGGCCTGGACGCCGGCCGCTATATCCGCACGGGCGGCGGGAACGACGTGGTCTTCGCCGACAACGGCCCGATGCGCGGCCACATCGACACCGGGACCGGCAACGACATCATCTTCGTGGAGCAGTTCGACGGCCGCATCACGACCGGCGCGGGCCATGACGACATCGACGTCGGCTCGTTCGGCCCTCTGCACCTGACGAATGGCAAGGTGACCGACATCGCGGTCGTCGACGACTTCCAGAAGGGCTTCGACCTGATCGAGCTCGCGGCTATCATCGGCGCAGGCCAGAAGCGCCAGATCGCCTTCGTCGCCACCGCCACGTTCGACGACGCCCTGACCGCCTATGCCGGCCTGACCGCCGCCAACAGCAACACTGTCTTCGAGTGGAACGGCGACACCTATGTCTTCCACCAGAACGGCGTGGCCGGGCTCGACGCGGGCGATGGCCTGATCAAGCTGGCCGGCGTCACCGGCCTGACCGTCGGCAAGACCAGCGAGGTCGCCGACATCCTGTTCGCGGCCTAGGAATTCAGCCCCCCGGGTCGTGACGGAGCTCCCCTCGCCGGACGGCGGGGGGAGTTTTCCTTTTCAAGCGCTAACGAGCGGCGGTCGTCTTGACCGGCGGCTTGGCCGGCTGCTGTCCCGGCGGCGCGGGAACCAGCGGCGGCCGCTCGATGGCCTGATAAACCAGGGCCCGTGACTGGGCGTCCAGGCCCGGCCCGACCCCGCCCAGGCGCTGGATCATGCCGACGAAGAACAGGTCGTTGGCCGGGTCGATCCAGAACCAGGTGCCGGCGCTGCCGCCCCAGCTGACCGTGCCCGGCCCCACCGGCGCACCCGAGGCGGCCGGATCGACGGCCACAGCCATGTCGATGCCGTAGCCCATGCCGGCCGCGAACGGGAACGGCTTGGGTCCGGGATTGAGCACGCCTGTCGTGCCGTTGGTGGTGACCACGAAACCGGCCGGCAGGTGGTTCTGGGTCATCAAGGCCACGGTCTCTGGCTTGAGGATCCGCACGCCGCCCAACTGGCCCTTGTTCAGGATCATCTGAGCGAAGCGGGCGAAGTCACTGGCGGTCGAGACCAGCCCCCCGCCGCCCAGCGGCGCGGCCGGCGGCTTGCTGACGTCGCGCCAGGCGCCTTCCACGGCCGGGACCAGCTTACCGGTCGCCGGATCGCCATCGTACAGGGTCGCCAACCGGTGCATCTTCTGGTCGGGCACGTAGAAGGCCGTGTCGCGCATCTTCAGCGGCGCGAAGATGTGCTCTTCCATGAAGATCGGCAAGGGCTCGCCCGACAGGCGCTCGACGATCGCGCCCTGGATGTCGGCCGCCACGCTATAGCGCCACAGCTGCCCGGGCTCCGAGAACATCGGCAGGCCCGAGACCTTCTGGACCAGCTCGTTCAGCGATCCCGACTGCAGCACCCCAGCCCGATAATAGGCCTGGTCCGCCGGGCTGTTGGGATCGTCGGCGATGCCGTAGGCGAAGCCCGCCGTATGGGTCATCAGCTCGCGCATGGTCGGAACGCGGCTGATCGGCGCCAGGATCGGCTGGCCGGCCGCATCGACGCCGGTGGCGATGCGCAGGTTGGCGAACTCCGGCACGAACTTGCTGATCGGATCGTCGAACTTCCACAGACCCTGCTCGTACAGGATCATCATGGCCACGCCGGTGATCGGCTTGGTCTCCGAGCGGATGCGGAAGATGGCGTTGAGCGGCATCGGCTCACCGCCCAGAGCCCGGCGCCCGAAGGCCTTGGTGTGGACGACGCGACCGTGGCGGGCCAGTAGCGCCACGCCGCCGGCGACCTGACCGCGATCGACCATCGCCTGCATATGCTCGTCGAGCTTCTTGAGCCGCTCTACGCTGAAGCCCTGCTCTTCCGGCTTGCCCTTGGGCAGGGCCAGGGCCGGAGTCGCGGCTACGGCCGCGCAACCGAAGACGCCGGCCAGCAGGCTCAGCGCGCGGCGACGCAACCGTCCCATCGTCATTTGGGCCGGAACCGCTTGTTGGTCGCGAAGCCCTTCGGGTGGGTCTTGCCCGCACCAGCGCGGCGGCCGACCCATTCCTTCCATTCCGCCCAGTCACGGCGGCGGCCGGCGGTGTCGATCCAGTAGGCCCCGGTCTCGGCGTTGAACGACAGGCCGTCGCGCAGGCCGCCCTCGCGATAGGCCTGCAGCTTGACGCCCTTGCCGCGCGGCATTTCCGGCAGCTCTTCCAGCGGGAAGATCAGAATCTTGCCGTTGTCGCCGATCACCGCGAACTGGTCGCCCACGGCCTCCAGACAGAAGGCCGCGCCGGCGGCATCGACGTTCAGGACCTGCTTGCCGGCCTTGCGGTTGGCCAGCGCTTCTTCCTCGGGCATCAGGAAGCCGTAGCCCTGTTTCGAGGCCAGAATGCGCTTGCGGCCGGCCTTGAACGGGAAGACGTCGGCGATCTTCACCTTGTCGTCCAGCTCGATCATCATCCGCACCGGCTCGCCATGGCCCCGCGCGCTGGGGAGCTTGTCGCAGCCCAGCGTGAAGAAGCGGCCGTCGCTGGAGAAGATCAGCAGCTTGTCGGTGGTCTCGGCCGGGACCAGGAAGCCCAGCTTGTCGCCTTCCTTGAACTTCAGCTCGGACGGATCGTCGATCTTGCCCTTGGCGGCGCGGATCCAGCCGCGCTCCGACAGAATGATCGTGATCGGCTCGCGGACGATCATCGCCTCGATGGCGGCGTCGGCGTCGACGATCGGCGCGTCGGCGAAGATCGAGCGGCCGTTGACGCCCGTCGGACGGGTCTTGTCCCACGGGTGCTTGATCTTCAGCAACGTGGCGCGAACCTCGGCCAGGCCCTTGCCGACCAGCTTCCACTGCTTGGCGTCGCTGGCCAGCATGGCCAGGATGCCGTCGCGCTCCTCGACCAGCTCGGCGTGCTCGCGGCGGATCTCCATCTCTTCCAGCTTGGCCAGCTGGCGCAGGCGGGTGTTGAGGATGGCGTCGGCCTGGATGTCCGAGAGCCCGAAGGTCTCGATCAGCTTTTCCTTCGGCTTGTCCTCGTAGCGGACGATCCGGATGACCTCGTCGAGGTTCAGATAGGCGATCAGCAGGCCGTCCAGGATGTGCAGACGGGCTTCGATCTTGGCCAGGCGGTGACGGGCCCGGCGGGTCAGCACTTCGCGGCGGTGGGCCAGGAAGGCCATCAGGGCCTGCTTGATGCCCATGACGCCCGGCGTGCCGCGCGCATCCAGCACGTTGATATTGACCGGGAAGCGGCTCTCCAGCGCCGAGAGCTTGAACAGGCTCTCCATCAGCACTTCGGGCTCGACGTTCTTGGACTTCGGCTCCAGCACCAGGCGGATGTCCTCGGCGCTCTCGTCGCGGACGTCGCCCAGCAGGGCGGCCTTCTTGCTGTCGATCAGGTCGGCCAGCTGCTCGACCAGATCCGACTTCTTCACTTGGTACGGGATTTCGGTGACGACGATCTGGTAGGTGCCCCGACCGGTGTCTTCCTTCTCCCACTTGGCGCGGATGCGCACGCCGCCGCGACCGGTCTCGTAGGTTTCCAGCAAGGACGCCTGCGGCTCGACGATGACGCCACCGGTCGGGAAGTCCGGACCCGGCACCTTCTCCATCAGCTCTTGCGTCGTCGCGTCGGGATTGGTCAGCAGCAGCTGGCAGGCGTCGATCAGCTCGGCCGGGTTGTGCGGCGGGATCGAGGTGGCCATGCCGACCGCGATGCCCGACGAGCCGTTGGCCAGCAGGTTCGGGAAGCCCGACGGCAGGACCAGCGGCTCCTCGTCCTGGCCGTCATAGGTCGGCTTGAAGTCGACCGCGTCCTCGTCGATGCCGTCCAACAGAAGCGTCGCCGCTTCCGTCATCTTGCACTCGGTGTAGCGCATGGCCGCGGCGTTATCGCCGTCGATATTGCCGAAATTCCCCTGCCCCTCGACCAGCGGCACGCGCTGGGAGAAGTCCTGGGCCAGACGCACCAGGGCGTCATAGATCGACTGGTCGCCGTGCGGGTGGAAGTTACCCATGACCTCGCCGACCACCTTGGCGCACTTGCGCGCGGCGGCCTCGGGGTTCAGGCGCATGTTGCTCATCGCGTACAGGACGCGACGGTGCACGGGCTTGAGGCCATCGCGCACGTCGGGCAGCGCCCGCGAGCCGATGGTCGATAGCGCATAGGCCAGATAGCGCCGCGACAGGGCTTCCGTCAGCGGCTCATCGAGGATGCGATCACCGTCGTCGGGACCGCCGGGGGGCAGGACAGGCTTGTTCATCGAGGGGATTCGTACTCCGGGCTACGACCCTAGCAGAAATCCCCCCGATGATTCGACGGGTTAAGCCTGAACCATCCCCGGTTTTCCGGCTTCCAGCGCCCATTTGGCGCGGGTGGAGAGCTTGCCGTCGCGGCGGGTGACCGCGTCCAGCACCTTGAACTCGGTGACGAAGGCCTTCGGCGTCACGTCGCAGATCGCGTAGCCGCGCTGGTTGTTGTTGAACTTCAGGATCGGGCTGGCGGCCTGGATCTTCTTGAAGTCATCGCGCTGGTCATTGCCGTCGCCGCCCGAGGTGATCGAGGTGACCACGAATTCCGAGGCGATCGGCGCGCCCTCATGCTTGGCGCCATCGACATAGAGTTCGCCGGCATAGTTCTGATGCTCGTCGCCGGTCAGGACGACGACGTTACCGACCTTGGCGTCCTTGATCTTCTGCAGCAGGCGGCCGCGCGGGATGCGGTAGCCGGCCCAGCTGTCCGGATTGACCACCACGCCGGGGCCCGGATCGCGGTCCAGGTCCATGAACATGACCTGCTGGGCGATGATGTTCCAGGTCGACTTCGAGCCGGTGAGGCCCTCCATCAGCCACTTCTCCTGCTTGGTTCCGATGACCTCGGCCTGCGGCGCGTTGATGGCGTCGCACCAGGTCTGCTTGTCGTTGCAGGGCTGGTCGGTGCGGAACTGGCGGGTGTCCAGCAGGTTGAGGTTCAGCAGCTGGCCATAGGCGGCGCGGCGATAGATCTGCAAGGACGTGCCGACCGGGAAGCTCGAGGCCCGCAGCGGCATGTTCTCGTAATAGGCCTGGGCGGCGGCCTGGCGGCGCAGGTTGAACAGCTTCGGGTCCGTGCCGTCCTGATCGAGGTCGGAGACCCAGTTGTTGTCGGTCTCGTGGTCGTCCCAGACGGCGAACCACGGCGCGGCGGCGTGGGCGGCCTGGAGGTCGGTGTCCATCTTGTACTGGGCGTAGCGGCGGCGGTAGTCGTCCAGCGCGTAGATCTCGCCGCCGAAGTGCTGGCGGACGTTCTCGACCGGGCCGTTCGGACCGTTGCCGGTGCGATTGCCGCGGCCTTCGTAGATGTAGTCGCCGTAGCAGAAGACGAAGTCGGGATTGTCCTCGGCGAGGCGCCGGTAGGCCGTGTAGTAGCCGGCTTCATAGTGCTGGCAGCCGGCGACGGCGAAGCGGACCCGGTCCAGGGCCGCGCCCAGGGCCGGGGTGGTGCGGGCGCGGCCGGTGATGCTGCGCTCCTTGCCGGCGGTGAAGCGGTACCAGTAGTCGCGATTGGGCTGCAGGCCGCCAACCTCGACGTGGACGGCGTGGCCCAGTTCCGGCGGCGCCACGGTCGTGCCCTTGGCGACGATGTTGCGCATGCCCGGCTGGTCGGAGACTTCCCAGTCGACGGCGACCGGAGCCATCGGCATGCCGTAGCCGATCTCGAACGGCTCGGGGGCCAGGCGGGTCCAGATCACGAAGCCGTCCGGGGCCGGATCGCCCGAGGCCACGCCCAGCTGGAACGGATAGGTCCGGAACACGGCCTGGGCCAGGGCCTGGCCGCCGACCAGCGGGATCGACAGCGCGGTGGCGGCCGAGGCGCCGAAGGCGGTCAGCAGGCGGCGACGGCTCAAGGCGTAGCGGTCGAGGACGGACATGGCGAAGCTCCGGGAAACTGAAGTTTCGGCGATAGCTCTGCTTTGTGACGGTTCTTAAAGCCTCCCCGCTTCCGTCAGCCGATCCAGCAGCCACATGCGCGGCGCGGGCAGCGGCCGGTTCAGCGGGCCGAACACGAACTGCTCCAGGAAGTGTCCGGTGATGTCCAACCCGGCCTTCACGTCGCCCTCGGCGAGCCCCCCTTGGGCCGACAGCAGGAACGGCGGCAGCGGCAGCAGCTTGTCGTGATAGGGCTTGCCCGCCCCTCGGCTGACGGCGCGGCCGGTGCGCGGGCTGACATAGACGAGGTCGTCGAAACTGCCGGTCGCGGCGCACTTGGAGAGGTCCAGGCCAAAGCCCAGTTCCTGCAGGAGACCAGCCTCGTAGCGCACATAGACGGCCGGCCAGATGTCGGGGATTTCCAGGACTCGGATCAAGGCTTCCAGCGCGTGGAAGGCGCCGGGATGGGCCTCGCGTTCAGGCAAGGCCAAGGCGGCGACCGAGGCGGCGGACGACAGACCGGCCAGGGCCAGGCGATCGTCGAACAGCGCCGAAGGCCCCTCGCCCATCGGCTCCAGGGTCGCCGAGCCCAGCTGGCCCTCGACCTTGGCGCGGTAGCGGGCGATGACCCGCGCGCCCGGCTGCAGAAACGGCTTCATCCGCCGCGAGGCCGCGCCGGCCACGTGGGCGGCGAACTTGCCACGATCCTGGGTCAGCAGCTCGACAATGGCCCCCGTCTCGCCGTGCGAGCGGGCCGAGAGGACGTAGGCTTCGTCCTCCCATTCCATCGTCACGAAGGCGTCCCCCAGGCCACGACCTTCTCCAGCACCGGCTTCCAGTCGGGCTCGACCGGCAGGCCGATGACGTCGCGCAGGGTCGCTTCCAGCTCGTCGGCCGTCAGGTCGCGCTGCTCGACCACGGCGCCGGTGACGTCGCGATGGGTGAAGCGGTTGTTCTTCAGGGCGTAGCGGGCGGTCGCGGTCGTGCGGCCCACCGTCATGCTGAAGGTGAAGTGCGAGCTGGGGTGCGTGTAGGTGAAGAAATTGGCCTGCTCGTAATCGACCGCCGCCCAGCCGCCCTTCGACACCTGGTACAGCGTCGCCCACTTGCCCGAGAGATCGGCCTGGACCTGGCGCTCGGCCACGCCGTCCGTCTGAGTGTCGAGGATGCGGAACTTGCCGTGCGGCGTGTCCTGCACCTCGTCGGAGAATAGGCGCAGCGGGCCGGTCAGCACGCAACCGCCGAAGCCGGCGTCGGCCAGCCAGGTCTCGCCTTCAATCTGCACGCCCAGCACCTGGTGCGAACGCGGACGCGGCGGCGCGCCTTCCGGGGCCATCCACAGCACGCGGGCCATCAGCCCCTCGACCTGGAAGCCCAGGGCGGTCAGCACGCGCTTCAAGAGGCCGTTCTGCTCGTAGCAGTAGCCGCCACGCCCGCCAGCGATCAGCTTGGCGTCGATATCGGCCGGGACGATGCTGATCCCACGCCCCAGCAGGACGTCGAGGTTCTCGAACGGGATGGCGTCGGGATGCTTCAGCGTGATGGCGCGAAGCACCGCCAGGGTCGGCTCGCGGGGGCCATCGTAACCGATCCGCGCGAAATAGGCGTCCAGGTCCACGGCCGCCACAGGCGCATCAAACATCGAAATCCAGTCCGATATCGCTGAACAGGCCGCGCTCCTCGGCCCAGTTCTCCTTGACCTTCACGTGAAGGAACAGGTGAACCTTGCGGTCGAGGATGTCGCACAGCTCCTCACGTGAGGCCTGGCCGATCCATTTCAAGGTCTGGCCGCCCTTGCCGATGACGATGACCCGCTGGCCATCGCGTTCGACATAGATGGTCTGCTCGATACGCACCGAACCGTCCTTGCGCTCCTCGAAGGCCGTCGTTTCGACCGTGGCCGCGTAGGGCAGCTCCTCGTGGACGCGCAGATAGACCTTCTCGCGGGTGATCTCGGCGGCCAGCAGGCGGGCCGGCAGGTCGGCGGTCTGGTCTTCCGGATACAGCCACGGGCCTTCCGGCATCATGGTCACCAGCTTGGCGGTCAGGTCCTCGACCCCCGCGCCGGTCGAGGCGCTGATCATGAAGACGTCGGTGTAGACGCCCTGGTCGAAGAAGTCCTTGGCGATGGCCAGCAGGGTGTCGCGCTTGACGCCGTCGATCTTGTTCAGAGCCAGGATGACCTTGCGGTCGGCGGCCTTCAGGCCCTCGATGATGGTCTGGACGTCCTGGGCCGAGCGGAACTCGCCGGGCGTGGCCTTGTCGGCGCGGCTGGACAGCTCGGCCTGCACGTCGACCAGGTGGACAGTGGCCTCGGCGTCTTCCGAGCCGGCCCAGGCCGAACGGACCATGGCGCGGTCCAGGCGACGGCGCGGGCTGAAGATCCCGGGGGTGTCGACGAGCACGATCTGGGTGTCGCCCTCGATGGCGACGCCGCGCACCGGGAAGCGGGTGGTCTGGACCTTCTGGGTCACGATCGAGACCTTGGCGCCGACCATGCGGTTGACCAGGGTGGACTTGCCAGCGTTCGGGGCGCCGATGATGGCCGCGAACCCGGCCTTAGTTTGGGAGGTGGTGTCAGTCATTGCGCGTGCGTGTAGCACAGCGGGACCGGAATTCCTCCCCCTGAGGAGTCACGGCCTGGCCTGCCCGTAAATCTCGACCGGATCGCCGTCGTCGTTGGTCTCGGTTCGCATCCAACCCGATCCGATCCGCCGGGCCACGGCGATCGAGGCGGCGTTGCCGGGGTCGATGCGATGGCGGGCCTCGCTCCAGCCCAGGCGGTCGAAGCTCCAGGCGACCCCGGCGGCGGCGGCCTCGGTCGCATAGCCTCGCCCCCAGAAGGCCGGCAGGATCGCCCAGCCGACCTCGGCCCGACCGGGGGCCTCGGGGACCCAGGGCCCGACGCGCCCGACCCAGCGGCCGGTCGCCGCCTCGAACACCGAGAACAGACCGCAGCCTTTCAGCGCCCACATGCCTGCCGCCATCGCCAGGCCGTCCCAGGCGAGGTCACGCGACTTCGGCCCGCCGAAGAACCGGGTGGCCACGGGATCGGCGTCGAACGCCGCCCAGCCGTCCAGATCGGCCTGGACCGGCGGGCGCATTTGAAGGCGGGCGGTGATGAGTTCCAGGGACATGACCGCCCGCCCCTGTCCTACTTGCCCGCGTTCTCGATCGCCGCGTCGATCTCGGCCAGGGTGTGGTAGCCCGGCTCCATCTTGCGACCGTTGATCTCGAAGGTCGGGGTGGCGTTGATGTCGTGCTCCTTGGCGTTCCTCTGCACGCGGTCGTTCAGCGCCTTCACCTGCGCCTCGTCGGCCACGCACTTGTTGAACTGATCTTCGTTCATGCCAGCCGACTTGGCGATGCCCAGCAGGCTCTCGCGCGGCGACTGGAACACCTCCTGCTGGGTGGCGAAGATGGCGTTGTTGATCTCGAAGTACTTGTCCTTGCCGGCGCAGCGCGCCAGCAGGAAGCCGGCCGTGGCCACGGTGACTTCCGAGCTATCCCCGACCAGCATCTCGCGGAACACGTAGTGGACCTTGCCGCTGTCGATATATTTGGACTTGAAGGCCGGGAAGACGTCGGTGTCCCAGCGCGCACAGATCGGGCAGCCGACCGAAGCGTATTCCACCACCGTCACCTTGGCGTCCTTGTTTCCCAGGCTCATGTCGTCGGGAAGGGCCTGATAGGCTTGCGGCTTGTTGCAGGCGGCGAGGCTGAGGGTCAGCAGGGCGGCAACGGCGAGACGGCGCATGGGGCGCTCCGAAAGGTTGGAATCGCGAAACTAGACCGTCATGAGAGGGCGCGAGTATGGCGAGGGTCAACCCGTGAGCGCACGGCTTGGCGACTTCACGCGGCGGGCCGCTGAAGATCATGAAAGGGACCGCGGAGCGCCGGACAACGTCCGGAGTGTGGAAGTTGAATACCGTTTCGACGAAGCCAGAACGCTCCGCGCGGCCGTTATCCGGAAGCCGTCGAAGCGCGGGGTTTTAACCCGCTTCCGACATCGCCTCCGACGGGCGGAGAGGCTGGCTGCCTCGTCCGGAATGCACAGGCGATTTCAGCCCGTGCCTGCCGCGCCATCGACCCGACATCCCACGTCGTTTCTGTGTTCCAGGGCCGACCGCCGCTAGAGGGATGCAGTTGCGGAGTTTCCTCCGCACCGATGAACGCTACCCGCTCGACCACCCCTGACAGCCGTCACGATCGCCGGCCGGACGTCCCTTTCGCGCTGTCAGGTGAGGAAGAGTATGGGGGTAGTTTTGGACGCGGATCATTCAGAGGCGCGTAAAATCGACAAGCAATTGATTTTGCGGGGCTCCACATCGCCAATTCCGAGGATAGACGCCGCTCAATCCCCATAGAGCTCCCTCTCTCTTAGAGAGAGGGTTGGGGTGAGGGGTTACGAGGTTCGACGGCGCGCCGGCACTCCGGTTGACGTCGTAACCTCTCACCCTCCCACGCCTGCGGCGCGGGCCCCTCCCTCTCTCTATGAGAGAGGGATTCAAGTGAAGCCTCTACTCCGCGCCTTCGCGCTCCAGCAGCGCCTTGGCCGCCGCCTTCTCGGCCTCCTGCCGCGACTTGCCTTTGGCGATGGCGGGATCGACGCCCTTCACCACGACCTCGACGGTGAACACCGGCGCATGATCCGGGCCCGTGCGGTCCAGCACGCGATAGGTCGGCAGCGGCCTGCCCTTGCCTTGCGCCCACTCCTGCAGCGCGGTCTTGGGATCGCGCGGGCGGCCCTCGCCAGCCCTGTCGAACTCGTCGGCCCACAGCGCCAGGAACACCTTGCGCGCCGCATCCAGGCCGCCGTCCTGATACAGCGCCGCCATCAAGGCCTCGGTCGCGCCAGCCAGGATCGAATCCGTCTCGCGGCCGCCGATCTTGCTGGACGAGGCCGACAGGCGCAGGGCCGGACCGAACTCGGCCAGGCGGGCGACGCGGGCGCAGGTTTCGCGGCTGACCAGGGCGTTCAGGCGCGGGGCCAGCTCGCCTTCCTTGGCCTTGGGGAAGCGTTCGGCCAAAGCCTCGGCGGCCAGCAAGCCCAGCACGCGGTCGCCGATGAACTCCAGCACCTCGTTGTCGCGGACCTTCTTGGCCCCGTCCCCGACGCTGGCGTGCGTCAGGGCGCGTTCGAGCAGTTCGCGATCCTTGAACTGATGGCCGATCCGGCGCTCAAGGTCGCCGACGGCGGCGACCCGTCTATCCATTGCGCGAGATCACTTCAGCACGTGGAAGAAGCGGCTGGGACGGGCGTTCAGGAACCACGTCCACGGCTTGAACAGGCTGGCCTCGGCGTTCCACGACAGCAGGATGATCTGGGCGCGGCCGACCAGGTTCTCGGCGGGCACGAAACCGACGCCGACCTCGTCACCGATATATTGGTCCAGCTCGTAGTCCCACTTGCAGGTCGCTTCCTTGTACGGCGAAACGCCAGGGTCGAAGCGGCTGTCGGCCGAGTTATCGCGGTTGTCGCCCATGAAGAAGTAGCAGCCGGCCGGGACGGTATAGACGCCGGTGTTGTCGCCACGGCTGTCGGGACCGAAGTCCTGGGTGTTGTACTGGCGGCCTTCCGGATTGGTTTCCTGGAAACGCTGGACCTGCTGGGTGAAGCCATAGCCGGTGTCGACCAGGGCCGGCGCCTGTTCCTTGCGCGGCAGGGCCTTGCCGTTGATGTAGACCTGACCGCCGCGGATCTGGACCTTGTCGCCCGGCATGCCGATCAGGCGCTTGATATAGTCGGTGCGATTGTCGCGCGGCAGCTTGAAGACGATGATGTCGCCGCGCGTCGGCGCGTGACCCAGGATGCGGCCCTTGATGATCGGCGGGCTGAACGGGATCGAGTGCTTGCTCCAGCCGTAGCTGAACTTGGACACGATGATGTAGTCGCCCTGATAGAGGTTGGGCTCCATCGAGGCCGACGGGATCGTGAAGGGCTGGAACAGCAGGACCCGCAGCACCAGGGCGATGCCCAGGGCGTAGGCGACGGTCTTGATGATCTCGATGAGCTCGGCGACGACGCCCTTCTCTTCGGGCGGCGTGATGTCGTCGGCGGCGTCGGTCATGCGGGCGCTGAGCTCTTCGAAGATGATTTGCCGGCGAACCGGTTCGGCTTTGCTAGACGGGCTTGGCCACAGGGGCAAGTGCGGCGCGTTAGCTTGGCTTTAAGGCGAAGGTTGGACCGCCGTTCAGGTCTTGGGCAGAGCCTCGATGATCACGAAGGCCTGGGCGTAGGGGTGATCGTCGGTCAGGGACAGGTGGATCACCGCCTCCATGCCCTCGGGGGTCATGGATTTCAGCTGCTCCAGCGCCCCGCCGGTCAGGGCCATGGTCGGCTTGCCCGACGGCAGGTTGACCACGCCCATGCCGGCCAGGTGCACGCCGCGCTTCAGCCCGGTGCCCAGGGCCTTGGAGCAGGCCTCCTTGGCGGCGAAGCGCTTGGCGTAGCTGGAGGCGCGGTCGGGCTTGCGCTCGGACCGCTTGCGCTCGATCTCGGTGAAGACCTTGTTGGTGAAGCGGTCGCCAAAGCGCTCCAGCGACTTCTCGATGCGACGGATGTCGCAGAGGTCCGAGCCGATGCCGATGATCACGCCGCTTGCTCCAGGCGGGCGGCGTCCATCAAGAGACGCATGCGCTGGATGGCCTGCGGCAGGCCGACGAAGATCGCCTCGCCGATGAGGAAGTGGCCGATGTTCAGCTCGGCGATCTCGGGGATGGCGGCGATCGGCTTGACGGTGGCGTAGTCGATGCCGTGGCCGGCATGGACTTCCAGGCCCAGGCTGGCGGCCAGAGTCGTGCCTTTCTTGAGCCGCTCCAGGATGGCCTCGGCGCGCTCGAAGTGGCCCTCGCGGAAGGCGTCGCAATACGCCCCCGTGTGCAGCTCGACGACCTGGGCGCCAACGGCCGCCGAGGCTCGGATCTGGTCGGGATCGGCCTCGATGAACAGCGACACCCGCGCGCCGACGGTGCGCAGGCGGCCGGTGGCGTCGGCGATGCGGTTCTGGCCCTTCACCACGTCGAGGCCGCCTTCGGTGGTGACCTCCTCGCGGCGCTCGGGCACCAGGCAGGCGGCGTGCGGCTTGGCGCTCAGGGCGATGCCGACCATCTCGTCGGTGACGGCCATCTCGAAGTTCAGCGGCTTGCCGCGCTTGTGGCAGAGGTCGGTCAGCACGGCGATGTCGGCGTCGCTGATGTGGCGGCGGTCCTCGCGCAGGTGGGCGGTGATGCCGTCGGCCCCGGCGGCCAAAGCGAGTTCAGCCGCGCGCACGGGCTCGGGATAGGACGAGCCGCGCGCGTTCCGGATCGTGGCCACGTGGTCGATATTGACGCCCAGTCGCAAGCTCATCGGCTCTTCCCGTCGCAACCCAAAAAGACTCGGCCGGACTCTAAGGCCCCGCCGCCTGCCTGTGCAGGTGGGAATTTCACGGGCCGGCGCCAGTGCTGGCGCATGGACAAAGCCGCGTGGCCGGATAATCGTATACGCTCTACTTATGGGAGGGGCGTATGAAGACGAACAAGACATGGCTGGCCGCGAGCGCCGGCCTGCTGGCTTTGACCCTGGCGAGCTCGCTCGCAACTGGGGCATCCGCCGCCGACCTCAAGACCCTGAAGGCGCAGGCCGTGGCCGGCGTCGAGAGCCGCGCCAAGCTAGCCCAGGTGATGAACGACGAGATCTTCTCGTTCGGCGAATTGGGGTTCCAGGAGGTCGAGACCTCGGCCTACATCACCAAGGTGCTGGAGCAGAACGGCTTCACCATCCAGCGCGGCGTCTCGGGGATTCCCACCGCCTGGACCGCGACCTGGACCCACGGGACCGGCGGGCCGACCATTGCCCTCGGCAGCGACATCGACTGCATCCCCAAGGCCTCGCAGAAGCCGGGCGTGCCCTGGCACGATCCGATCGTCCCCGGCGCCCCAGGTCACGGCGAGGGCCACAATTCCGGCCAGGCCCTGAACGTCGTCGCCGCCCTGGCGGTCAAGGACATCATGGTCAAGAACAACATCGCCGGCACCCTGGTCCTGTGGCCCGGCGTCGCCGAGGAGCTGGTGGCCGGCAAGGCCTACATGGTCCGCGACGGGGTGTTCAAAGGCGTCGACGCCACCATCTTCACCCACGTCGGTTCGAACCTGCAGACCGCCTGGGGCCAGCCGTCGGGCACGGGCCTCGTCTCCATCAAGTACAATTTCCACGGCGAGTCCGCCCACTCGGCCGGCGCGCCCTGGCGGGGCCGCTCGGCGCTGGACGCCGTAGAACTCATGGACATGGGCTGGAACATGCGCCGCGAGCACCTCAAGCCCGAGCAGCGCTCGCACTATGTGATCACCGACGGCGGCGACCAGCCCAACGTCGTGCCGTCGGAAGCGACCGTCTGGTACTATTTCCGCGAACAGACCTTCGACGCCATCAAGAAGAACTGGGACATCGGCAACAAGATCGCCAAGGCGGCGGCCGACATGACCGACACCAAGATGGACTACGCCATCGTCGGCACGGCCGCCCCGCGCCACTTCAACAAGCCGATGGCCGAGGCGGCGCAGAAGAACATCGAGCTGGTCGGCCTGCCCAAGTGGACCGACGACGAGCAGGCGTTTGCGAAAGCGGTGCAGAAGAACGTCGGCTCGACCAAGCAGGAAGGCCTCGACGTCAAGCTGAAGGGCCTGAAGCCCCCGGAGGAGAAGCCCGAAAGCGGCGGTTCGGACGACATCGGCGACATCTCGTGGATCATGCCCACGATCACCATCAACTATCCGTCGAACATCCCCGACCTGCCGGGCCACCACTGGGCCAACGCCATCTCGATGGCTACGCCCATCGCCCACAAGGGCGTGGTCGCGGGCTCGAAGGTGGTGGCGATGACGGCGCTAGACCTGCTGACCCAGCCCAAGCTGCTGGCCGAGGCCAAGACCTACTTCACCGACGTCCAGACCAAGACGCAGAAGTACGTGCCGATGCTGGCCGCGAGCGACAAGCCGCAGACCCAGATTAACGCCAACATCATGGCCCAGTACCGGCCCGAGATGAAGAAGTACTACTACGACCCCGACAAGTACGGGACCTATCTGGAACAGCTGGGCGTCGCCTGGCCGGTCAAGCAGCTGACGCCGCCGGCCAAGGACTGATCGGTAGAGATAGGCGCCAAACCCTTGTCATCCCGGAAGCCTCGCAGAGGCTGTCCGGGACCCAGGGGGTGCGTGAACTCTGTGCCGGCCGCCCCTGGGTCCCGGACAAGCGCTGCGCGCTTTCCGGGATGACAAGAAGGGGGAGCTAGCCAGGCCCTCAGCGCAGACGGCGGCTGCCCGGGTCTTCGATCGGGATGGCCGCCAGCTCCGGCGGCAGGGCGTCGGCCGGATAGGCCGGGACTTCCAGGCTGCACAGCGACACCAGCGGCACGCCGACATCGACCTTGCCGCCCGAGCGGTCGACGATGCAGGCGGCGGCCACGACGTCGCCGCCGGCGTCCTTGATCGCCTGGATGCATTCGCGCGACGACAGGCCGGTGGTGACGATGTCCTCGACCATCACGACCTTCTGGCCGGGTTCGAGGTGGAAGCCGCGGCGGAACTTGAAGCTGCCGCCCTCGCGCTCGACATAGATCGACGGCACGTTCAGGTGACGGGCGGTCTCGTAGCCGGGGATGATGCCGCCGACGGCCGGCGACACGGCGACATCGACCGCGCCGACCGTGGCGATGATCTTCTCCGCCAGGGCCTTGCAGAGCCGCTCGCAGCGCTCGGGGCGCATGAACACCAGGTTCTTCTGCAGGAAGACCGGGCTGTGCAGGCCGGAGGACAGCACGAAGTGGCCTTCGCGCAGGGCCCCTGCGGCGCGGAATTCGTCGAGGACGTCATCGTTGGTCATGAGGCTCGCCTATAGAACCAAGCGGCCGAGTCTTCAAACGCCGGCTTGCCTCGCGCGGGCGTTTCGCGCTTTACCGCCCCTCATGACCGAAGAAGTGCAACGTCCTCGCGTCGGCTGCGGCGCGGCCATCCTCGATGCTCAAGGCCGGCTGCTGCTGGTCAAGCGGGTCAAGAACCCCGAGGCCGACCACTGGGGCGTGCCCGGCGGCAAGCTGGACTGGGGCGAGGCCGCGCACGTCTGCGCCGAGCGCGAGATCAACGAGGAACTGGGCGTCACCATCAAGGCCGGCCGCGTGCTGGCCGTCACCGACATGGTCGCCCCCGACTACCACTGGGTGGCCATCACCTATTCGGTCGAGAGCTTCGAAGGCGAGCCGGCGATCCAGGAAGCCCACGCGATCCACGAGTGGGGCTGGTTCGCGCTGGACGCCCTGCCCTCGCCGATGACGGCGGGCAGCATCGATGCGGTGGCGGCGCTGCGGCGCTAGTTCTTCAGCAGCTGGTTCAGCTTCAGCTGCTCGGGCCGGCCAAGACCGCCGGTCCAGGCGAAGCCTAGCGCGATCCGCAGGCCCGGCGTGCGCCGCGCCTCCTCGATCACAGCGTCCACAAGCGCCGGCTTGACCTCCAGCAGGATCTCCAGCGGCCCCTCGCCCAGGCCCGACATGGTGGTCAGGTCGCTGCTGCGCCGGGCGATCTCGGTGATCACCGCAAAGCCGCGCGCCGCGTCTTCCTCGGCCAGTTCGGACAGGTGCTGCCAGGGATCGTCGTCGAGCTCGAAGTCGTTCTCCGGCTCGATCTCCAGGCACGCCTCGACCAGCTCGAGGTCGTCTTTGCTCAGCGCGCTCATCTAGCCCCGGGTCCGGTCCACGGTCTCGACCGACGGGCAGGCGCGCAGGGCGGCCTGGATGTTGGTCAGGTGCTTGGCGTCACGGACCTCGACGTCGATATCCACATCGAAGAAGTCGCTCTGACGATGGTGCATGCGCAGGTTGACGATGTTGCCGCCGGCCTCGCCGATGATCGTGCAGACCAGGCCCAGCACGCCCGGGGCGTTCTGGATGGTGGCGTGCAGGCGGGTCAGCGAGATGGTCGAGCGCTCGGCCTCGGGCGTCCAGTTCAGGTCGCGCCAGAGTTCCTCGTGGTCCTCGTATTCGGCCAGGCGCGGGCAGTCGATGGTGTGGACGTCCAGGCCCTCACCGTCCTCGCGCAGGATGCCGACGATGCGGTCGCCCGGCACCGGGCTGCAGCAGTGGGCGAAGTGCAGCGACACGCCCGGGGTCAGGCCGCCGCCGCGCACATAGAGCGTCGCGTCCTGGCCGCCCTCGATCTTGCGGCGCGCCGTGGCGGCTTCGCGATCGGCGTCCTTCATGCCCGGATAGGCCGTCTCCAGCACCTGGCTGGGCGAGACACGACCACGGCCGACGGCGTCGAACAGCGCCTCGTCGCCCTCCAGGGCGAAGCGTTCCAGGATCGGCCGCAGCGAGACGTCCTTCAGCTTCTTGCCGGCGCGCTCGAAGACCTGCTCCAGCGAGGCCTTGCCCAGGCGCAGGAACTCTTCCTTCTCGGTCTGACGGATATGGCGACGGATGGCCGAACGGGCCCGGCCCGTGACCGTCAGCGAGCGCCAGTCCGGCGGCACCACGGGCTTGGAGCCGCGCACCACCTCGACCACGTCGCCGTTCACCAGCGGCGTGCGCAGCGGCTTCAGCTCGCCATTGATCTTCACGCCGATGCAGGTGTCGCCGACGCTGGTGTGGACCGCATAGGCGAAGTCCAGCGGCATCGCGCCCCGCGGCAGGCTGACCAGCTTGCCCTTCGGCGTGAAGACGAACACCTGGTCGAGGAACATCTCGAGCTTGGCGTGCTCGACCAGTTCTTCGGAGTCGCCGCCATGCTCCAGCACCTGGACCAGCTGGCGCAGGTTGGCCAGCGGATCGCGGCCGCCGGCGGCTTCCATGCCTTCCAGGTCGAGGCCATACGAGGCGTCCTTGTAGCGGAAGTGGGCGGCGACGCCCTCTTCGTTGACGCGGTCCATGCTCTCGGTGCGGATCTGCATCTCGATCCGCATGCCGCGCGGCCCCACCACCGTGGTGTGCAGCGAGCGGTAGTTGTTCCGCTTCGGCGTCGAGATGTAGTCCTTGAAGCGGTCGGGCACGCTGGACCAGGCCCGGTGCACGACACCCAGGGCGCGGTAGCAGTCTTCCTCGCTGTCGACGATCACGCGGAACGCATAGATGTCGGCCATCTGCGAGAAGCCGATCGATTTGCGCTGCAGCTTGCGCCAGATCGAATACGGCGACTTCTCGCGGCCGAATACGCGGGCCGGCAGGCCGGCCGATTCCAGGCGGGCCGAGATTTCCTGGCTGACCAGGGCCACCGCCCCGCCCTGCTCCTCGCGCAGCTTGTCCAGGCGCCGCAGGATGGCGTCACGGGCCACCGGATTGGTGTGCTGGAAGGACAGCTCCTCCAGCTCCACGCAGATCTTGTGGCAGCCGATGTTGCGAGCCAGCGGCGCGTAGATGTCGCGCGTCTCGCGGGCGATGCGCTCGCGTTTCGCCTGGTTCTTGATGAAGTGCAGCGTCCGCATGTTGTGCAGACGGTCGGCCAGCTTGACCAGCAGGACGCGGACGTCCTTGGAGATGGCCAGGATGAATTTGCGCAGGTTCTCGGCCTGGCGCATGTGCTCGGCCTGCAGCTCGAGCTTGCTGAGCTTGGTGACGCCCTCGACCAGCTCGCCGATCTCGTCGCCGAACAGCTTGGCGATCTCTTCCTTGGTGACCGGGGTGTCCTCGATCACGTCGTGCAGCAGGGCCGTGACGATGGTCGCGGTGTCCAGCCGGTACTCGGTGAGGATGCCCGCCACCTCGATCGGGTGGGCGTAGTAGGGGTCGCCGCTGGCCCGGGTCTGCGAGCCGTGCATCCGCATGGCGTAGACATAGGCGCGATTGAGCAGGGCCTCGTCGGCCGTCGGGTCGTAGGCGTGGACCCGCTCGATCAGCTCATACTGGCGAAGAAACTTGGGGCGCGGCTTGGGCGCGGGCTCGACGGCGACGGCCGGAGCTACAGACGAAGACGCGCCCGATTCTGCATCGGGCGCGCGTTCGGGTGAAGCGGTCTCGTGGACTGCTTCCAGGGTCAGAGGGGCTGCGCCTTCGGGGCTCAGTACCGCTCCTCCTGACCGCCGTCACGGTCGCTCTGCAGCGCGCGGACCAGTTCCAGTTCGCTCATCTGCATGTGGCTCGGATCGGCCAGCAGGGCCAGGGTTTCGGCCTCTTCCTCGGCTTCGGTGTGCTCATCGACGCGTTGCAGCGTGCTGATGAGGTGCTCCTTCAGGCCTTCGTGGTCGATGACGTCGTCGGCGATCTCGCGCAGGGCGACGACCGGGTTCTTGTCGTTGTCGCGGTCGACCATCAGCGCGGCGCCGGCCGAGATGGCGCGGGCGCGGTGCGCGGAGAGCAGAACCAGCGAGAAGCGGTTCGGAACCTTCTCGACGCAATCTTCGACGGTGACGCGGGCCATGAGTTCCTCGGGCTGCCGATTAGCTATCGCAAAATAGGCTTCTGTGCGGCGACACGCAATGTCGCGCAATAACATCAGCTTTTGCGAGCGGGCGCTTATGCCCGCTTCGCAGGTCAATGTCTAGGCTTCAAGATGCTCCCCCGCGATGCGGGGGAGCTGTCGCGGAGCGACTGAGGGGGCTAATGCGGCTTAGGCCGAGCTCGCCCCCTCCGGCCCTCCGGGCCACCTCCCCCGCAACGCGGGGGAGGATCTAGTTTTTACCAGACCTTCACGCGCTTCTCCGGCGGCAGGTACAGCGCATCCCCCGGCTTCACGTCGAACGCCGCGTACCAGTCGTCCAGGTTCCGCACCGTGCTGGCGCGGTACTGGTCCGGCGCGTGGCCATCGGTGATCAGCTGCTGGCGCAGGGCCGCCGGACGGTCGTAGCCGAGCCAGCTCTGGGCGAAGGCCAGGAAGAAGCGCTGGTCGCCGGTCATGCCGTCGATCACCGGCGCGGGCTTGCCGCCTAGCGAAGCGTGGTAGGCGTCCAGCGCCGCGCCCAGGCCGGCGACGTCGGCGATGTTCTCGCTCAGCGTCTGCTTGCCGTTCACCGCCAGGTCCGGGAAGGGCTTGTAGGTGTCGAACTGGTCGGCCAGGGCCGCGCCGGCCTTGGTGAAGTGATCGAAGTCGGCCGGCGTCCACCAGTTGCGCAGGCGCCCCTGGCTGTCGAACTGCGCGCCCTGGTCGTCGAAGCTGTGGCTGATCTCGTGGCCGATCGTGGCCCCGGTCGCGCCGTAGTTGGCGGCGGCGTCATTGGCCAGGTCGAAGTTCGGCGGGGCCAGGATGGCGGCCGGGAAGTTCAGGGCGTTCAGCATCGGCAGGTTCACGGCGTTGACCGTCTGCGGCGTCATCACCCACTCGCCGCGATCGACGGGCTGGCCCAGCTTGGCCAGGTCGGCGGCGTAGTCGGCCTCCTCCGAGCGCTTCAGGTTGCCGAACGCATCCCCGCGCACCACCGCATAGGCCGAGTAGTCACGCCACGTGTCGGGATAGCCGACGCCGACCTTCAGTACGGCGACCTTCTTGCGGGCCTCGGCCTTGGTGGCTGGGTCCATCCAGTCCAGGCCGTCGATGCGCTTCTCGAAGGCGACCTTCATGTTGTCGACCATGGCCGTCACTTCGGCTTTCGCCTGGGCCGAGAAGTACTTGTCGGCATAGAGCTTGCCGACCGCCTCGCCGAGCACGGCGTTGGTCGAGCCGACGGCCCGCTTCCAGCGCGGCGACAGCTGCGGCGTGCCCTGCAGCCCCTGGCCGTAGAAGGCGAAGCGCTCGTCGACGAAGGCCTTGGGCAGGACGTTGCTGTAGTGGTCCATCAGGTGGAAGGTCAGGTAGTCCTTCCAGGTGTCCAGCGAGACGCCGGCGACGGCCTTGCCCAGGCCCGTGATCATGGTGGGATGCCAGACGATGAAGCGCGGCTGGCTCGAAAGCTTGGCGGCCGTGAAGAAGGCGGTCCAGTCCAGGCCCGGCGCTTTGGCGGCGAAGTCGGCCGGGGTCCAGCTGTTGTTGGCCTTCTGGACGTCGGCGCTGTCGGCGCGCGTGCCCGAGGCCTGGGCCAGCTGGGTTTCCAGGGCCACGATCGCTTTGGCCTTGGCGGCCGCGTTGGCCACGCCGCCCAAGGTCAGGATCTTCTCGACGTGGGCCAGGTACTTGGTCCGCGCCTCGACCATCGAGGCCTTGTCGGAGACGTAGTATTCGCGGTCGGGCATGCCCAGACCGCCCTGCAGCAGGAACGGCGCGTACTTGCTGGTGTCGTCGAACGACGGCGAGACCCACAGGCCCAGGACGTTGTCGGTGTAGAAGTCGGTGGCGTTCAGGGCGTCGACATCGGCGCGGATATTGCCGCCTAGCACGGTGGCTAGGCCCTTCTTGTCCTTGATGGCGGCGATGCGGGTCAGGTCCGCCTTCAGCGGCGTCAGGCCCTTCGCCTCGATGCCGGCCTCGTCCATGTAGCTGGCGTAGTAGTCGCCGACCTTCTGGCCATCGCCCTTGCCGCCCTTGGCGGCGTCCTGGATCAGGTCGACCGTGCGCTTGCTCGCCTCTTCCACCATCACAGCGGTGATGCCGTAGCTGCTGCGGTCGGCCGGGATCGGGTGGGCCTTGACCCACTTGTCGTTGGCGTAGGTCCAGAAGTCGTCGCCCGGCTTGATGGACTTCTCGATCGAGGTCAGATCGACGCCGCTCTTGGCCCCCATTTGGGCCTGAGCGAAGGCGGCGGGCGCGGCGGTCAGCAGCGCGCAGGCGGCGGCGCAGGCGAGCAGCGAACGGGTCAGGGTCATGTGAGCGGAGTCCAGATGAGCGTGCGGGCACGCTTGGCGCGGAATTTGGGCGGGACTATGGGCGCCGCTTGATCCGCTCGGGGATTAAACTTTGGCAATGGAGCGCGCGTCGCGCCCGATGCTGGCGTTGGCGGCCAGGCGGAAGGCCGGCTCGCCATTGACCGGGTGCACCCAGGCCGAGGCCAGCTCGACCAGCGGCCCCATCACGAACAGCCGCTCATGAGCGCGTGGATGCGGCACCGTGAGGTCGCCCTCCAGCACCGTTCGGCCATGGGCGATGAGGTCGAGGTCCAGGGTGCGCGGCGCATTGGCCTCTCCCCTCGCCCGTCCGAAGCGCGCCTCGACCGCGTGCAGCGCCGCCAGGGTGTCAGCCGGCGACAGGTCGGTGGCGACGATGGCCACGCCGTTCAGGTATTCGGGTCCCGCCGGGTCCGGCCAGGCCGCCGAGGCCCACCAGGTCGAGCGGGTCACCAGCGCCAGCCCCGCCTCCGGCAGGGCCGCCAGCGCGGCTTCCAACAGCGCCTCGCGACTCGTGTAGGGTCCCGGCAGATTACTGCCGAGCGCCACGATCACGGCCTCGTCCAAGTCATTTCGAGCGACCTGATTTTTCAAGGGATTACAGTGACCTTTTATCCGACCGACCGTCTGGCGTTGTTCATCGACGGCGCCAATCTCTATTCCGCCGCCAAGGCGCTGGGCTTCGACATCGACTACCGCAAGCTGCTCGACGAGTTCAAAAAGCGCGGCGTCCTGATCCGAGCCTACTACTATACGGCGATCGCGGAAAACGACGACTATTCCCCGATCCGCCCGCTGGTCGACTGGCTGGACTACAACGGCTTCACCCTGGTGACCAAGCCGGCCCGCGAGTTCACCGACAGCCAGGGTCGCAAGCGCTGGCGCGGCGACATGGACATCGAGATCGCGGTGGACATGCTGCAGATGGCCGAGACCGCCGACCACCTCGTCCTGTTCTCGGGCGACGGCGACTTCCGCGCCCTGGTCGAGGCCGTCCAGCGCAAGGGCCGCCGCGTCACCGTGGTCTCGACCATGAAGAGCCAGCCGCCGATGACCAGCGACGACCTGCGCCGCCAGGCCGACAACTTCGTCGACCTCAACGACCTAGGCAACATCATCGGCCGCCCGCAGCGAATCCAGCCGCGCCCGGTCAGCGACAACCGCACCCCGGCCGAACGCGAAGCCGACGACGAGTATTGAGATGACCCAGCATTCCAACATCGTCGGCGAGACCGTCCCCAACCCCGCCGAGCCGCCGCGCGATTGCCCACTGTGCCCGCGCCTGGTGGCCTATCGCCGCGAGAACCAGGACCTCTATCCGGACTGGTTCAACGGCCCCGCTCCCTCGTTCGGCGACAAGGACGCGCGTTTGCTGGTCGCGGGCCTCGCCCCCGGCCGCAAGGGCGCCAACCGCACCGGCCGGCCGTTCACCGGCGACTATGCCGGGACCCTGCTCTACGAGACCCTGATCAAGTTCGGCTTCGCCACCGGCAAGTTCGAGGCCCGGCCCGATGACAGCCTGAAGCTGGTCGGCGCGGCCGTGACCAACGCCGTCCGCTGCGCCCCGCCCGGCAACAAGCCCGAGACCTCGGAAGAGAACAACTGCCGGCCGTTCCTCAAGGCGCGGCTGGACATGTTCCCGAACCTGAAGGTCATCGTCACCCTGGGCGACGTCTCGCGGCGCAACGTCCTGAAGACCCTGGGCCTGAAGGCCTCGGCGGGCATCCCCGGCCACGGCTCTGAGTTCCAGGCCGGCCCGTATCGGATCTTCAACAGCTACCACTGCTCGCGCCTCAACACGAACACCGGCCGCCTGACGACGCCGATGTTCGAGGACCTGTTCGCGCGGGTGAAGGCCTATCTGGACGAGACGCCCTAGACCTTCACCGTCCGCCCTTCCCGCGCCGCGCGGTAGATGGCCTCGATCAGGCGCATGTCCTTGAGGCCCTCTTCGCCCGGAACGATCGGTTCGCGGCCGGCGAGGATGCATTCGGCGAAGTGATCCAGCTGGCCGGCGAACTGGCTCTTGGCGGTCGGGGTCGGCTCGCGCGGGGTGGTCTGGCCGTTCAGCCGGGTCCGCATGGCCTGGCCCTCGTAGTTGGTGGCCGGGTCGAGCTCGACGAACCCCTTCGGCCCCGTGACCCGGTAGCGGTTGAAGTTGGCGCTGTAGGCCGAGTTGCAGTTGGCGATCGCGCCGGACGGGAACAGCAGCTGGAAGCTGATCAGGTCATCGACCGTCTTGAAGCGGACATCTTTGCGGTCGGTGTTCTCGAAGGCGTTGACCGCGACGGGCTCCTCGCCGGTCAGATAGCGGGCGGCGTTGAGGCTGTAGATGCCGATGTCCATCAGGCTGCCGCCGCCGGACAGGGCCCGGTTCAGCCGCCACTGGGTGGGATCGCCGATGGTGAAGCCGGCGTCGGCGACGACCGTCCGCACCGGGCCGATCGCGCCCTCGCGGATCAGCTTGATGGCCTCGATATTGTGGGCCTGGAAGCGGCTGCGATAGCCGATCATCAGCTTGCGGCCGGCCTTCCTGCAGGCGGCGATCATCGCCTCGGCGTCGGCCGAGGTGGTGGCCATCGGCTTCTCGCACATCACGTGCTTGCCGGCCTTGGCCGCCCGCTCGGTGAAGACGCGGTGCAGGCTGTTAGGCGTCACGACATAGACGATGTCGACGTCCGGGTTGTCGGCGATCTTGTCGAAGGTCTCGTAGCTGTAGCGATGGCTTTCCGGGACGCCGTACTGCTCGCCGAAGGTCTTCAGCTTCTCGGGCGTGCCGCTGACCAGGGCCACCAGCTTGGCGTGCTCGCATTCGGCGAAGCGCGGCATGATGATCTTGGTGGCGTAGTAGCCCAGCCCCAGGATCGCGTAGCCCAGCTTGCGGCCGGGCTCGGCGGCCTGGGCTTTTAGAGGCAGAGTGGCGGCGAGACCAGCCGCCAGGAATGTCCGCTTGCTGATCTCGTCCATGTTTCGCTCCCTTATCGTACGAGGCCGATGGTCTTGGTGCGTACGCGCGCCACGATGTGGTTGGAGGTCAGATACAGGGTCTTGCCGTCGCGATCGCCGAACGTGCAGTTGGCGATCGGCCCGCCGGTCTCGATCACGCCCAAGAGCTTGGCCTCCGGCGTCAGGATCATGATCCCGCCCGGTCCGCTGGCGAACAGACGGCCTTCGCCATCGACCTTCATGCCGTCCGGCAGGCCCGGCCCGCCCGCCTTGTGCAGCTCGGACGCGTCGAAAAATACCTTGGACGACGTCGGCAGGCCGTCCGCGCCCAGGTCATAGGCCATGATCACCGGCCGCTTGGGGTCCGAGTTCGAGACGTAGAGGCGCTTGTTGTCGGGCGACAGGGCGATGCCGTTCGGGAACGACAGCGTATCGTCAATCAACGCCACCTCGCCGTTCTGGCGCACCAGATAGACGCCATTGAACGACATCTCCTTGGCCGGCGAGGCGTCCAGGCCCTCCAGGCCGTAAGGCGGATCGGTGAAATAGTACGAGCCGCGCTGGTCCTCGGAACCACGCAGTTCGACCACATCGTTGGGGCTGTTGAACTTCTTGCCCTTGTACGTGCTGGCCAGGACCGTCTTCTTCTTGGTCTCCCAGTCGACCCTGGCGATGCTGCGGTTGCCGCAATCGGCGACCACCAGCTCGCCGGCCAGGCTGAGCGTCGCGCCGTTCGTGCCGGCCTCGCGGAAGATCTTGGTCGGCGGACCGTCATAGCCGGACGGTTTGAGGAACTCGGTCTTCCCGGTCTTCGGGCTCCAGCGGTACATGACGTTGCCAGGCACGTCCGAGAACAACAGGAACTGGCCTTCCCAGGACCACACCGGCCCCTCGGCCCAGGTGATGCCGTCAACCAGCTGCTCGATCGGCGCATTGGCGTCGATGATCGCGTCCAGCTCCGGCGACAGGCGACGGATCTTGCCGATCTTCGGATAGGCCGGAGCAGCGGCGAAGGCTTGGCCAGCCGCGATCAGGGCGGCTCCGGCGCCCAGTACGGCGCGTCGGGTGGTCATGGCATTCTCCGCTTCTTGTGGTTCGGGCCTTTATGCGGTGACAACGATGTCACCACAACCGGGGGTGCGACTAAAGTCGTAGCCGCCTAAAGCCTGACCCGAGGCACCGCATCCAGCCAGCGGGCATAGGCGGCCTCGCGCTCGTGCTCCTTGATCGACGGCGACAGGGTCTCGGCGGCCGGACTGGCCTCCGCCGCCTCCTCGACCGAGGCGTAGAGCCCCGCCCCGACCCCGGCGAACAGGGCCGCGCCCAGGGCGGTCATCTCCTGGTAGCCGGCCCGGCGCACCGAGATGCCGGTCAGGTCGGCCAAGCGCTGCGAGAACCAGGCGCTCTTGGACATGCCGCCGTCGATGCGCAGCTGCGCGGCGTCGCCGAACGCGGTCGGCGCGTCGGCCCGCATGGCCTCGATCAGGTCGCGGCTCTGCAGGGCGCAGCTGTCGAAGGTGGCCGCCGCGATCTCCGGCAAGCCCGCGTCGCGGGTCAGGCCGAAGACGCCGCCACGCGCATTGGCGTCCCACCACGGCGCGCCCAGGCCGGTGAAGGCCGGCACGACGACGACGCCATGATCGGCCTTGGCGGCCCGCGCCAGCGCCTCGGCCGCGCGCGGGCCGCCGGTGATGCCCAGACCCTCGCCCAGCCACTGGATCGCCGCGCCCGCCACGAAGATCGAACCCTCCAGAGCGTAGGTCGTCTTGCCGTCCACCCGCGCCGCCACCGTGGTCAGCAGGCGCGAGCGCGAGATCGGCCGCTCCTCGCCGGTGTTGATCAGCATGAAGCAGCCGGTGCCGTAGGTGGCCTTCATCTGGCCGGGCGCCACGCAGCCCTGCCCCATCAGCGCCGCCTGCTGGTCGCCGGCCACACCCCGGATCGGGACCTCGCGGCCCAGAATGTCGGCTTTCGTCGCGCCGTAGTCGTCGACACAGTCCAGCACCTTGGGCAGCAGGGCCGCCGGGACCTTGAACAGGTCCAGCATCTCGGCCGACCAGTCCTGGGCGCCGATGTCGAACAACAGGGTGCGCGAGGCGTTGGTGGCGTCGGTGGCGTGCACAGCCCCGCCCGTGAGCCGCCAGATCACCCAGCAGTCCATGGTGCCGCAGAGCAGATCGCCCGCCTCGGCCCGGGCCCGCGCGCCGGGGACCTTGTCCAGCGTCCAGGCGATCTTGGTGCCCGAGAAGTACGGATCCAGCAGCAGGCCGGTAACCTCGGTGACGCGCGGCTCGTGGCCGGCGTCCTTCAACTGGCCGCAGACCTCGGCCGTGCGGCGGTCCTGCCAGACGATGGCCGGATGGATCGGACGACCGGTCTTGCGGTCCCAGATCACCACCGTCTCGCGCTGGTTGGTGATGCCGATGGCGGCGATGCGGTCGGCCTTGCCCGAGGTCTCGGCCACTTCGCGCAGCACGGCCACGCAGGCGGCGTAGATCTCCTCGGCGTCGTGCTCGACCCAGCCATCGTGCGGATAGCTCTGGCGCAGCGGCCGCGAAGCCTCGGCCAGCGGCTGGCCGGCGCGGTCGAACAGGATGGCCCGGGTGCTGGTCGTGCCCTGGTCCAGGGCCAGGATCAGGTCTTGCGCCACGCATTCCTCCACTCAAGCTTGCGACATCTCGACGCGATATGGCGCATCGCGCTCTTGGTTCTGTTTAAGCATGTTTTCATTTGAGGGCCGCAAGGTCATCCTCATCCGGTCTTCCGGATTCGAAGGAGGCGGGCCATCCAAGCCGTCGAGATCGCATCGCTCATGAAGCTGGCCCGCAGTCGCGAGCCCGGCGATCGTGAACGTCTGCTCACCGGGATCATCGATCTCTGCGAGGCCGGCCAGGCCAGCGGCGAGCCGACCCATCCCGATATCCAGGCCCTGCTGAACTCCATCTTCATGTCGCTGGTCGTCGAGGCCGAGCGCGACATCCGCCATCGCCTGTCCGAACGCCTGGCCGACGCCGACTGGGCGCCCTCGGCGCTGATCAACATCATGGCGCTGGACGAGATCGACATCGCCCGCCCGATCATCGCCCGCAGCCCGGTGCTGCAGGACCACGACCTGATCCGCCTGCTGGTCCAGGCGACGCTGGAACACCAGATCGAGATCGCCCGTCGCCCGCACCTGCAGGCGCCCGTGGTCGAGGCGATCATCAGCCGCGACGAGCCGGCGGTGCTGACCGCCCTGGCCTCGAACGACACCGCCCAGATCTCGCCCGACGCCATGGGCCGGCTGGTGAGCCGCTCGCGCGAAGTGGTCGCCCTGCGCTCGCCCCTGGCGCGCCACCCCAAGCTTTCCACCGACCTGGCCGAGCAGCTGTACCTGCTGGTCGGCCGCGCCCTGCGCGACGCCCTGTCGGCGCGCTTCCATCTCGATGAAGCCAAGATGCAGGCCGCCGTCGACGACGCCCTGCGCGCGGCCCATCGCGGCGACGCCACCGTCAGCGATGTCGGCCCCGTCGAGGTCGACGAGGACCGCGAGGAGATGGAGCGCTCGCTGATCGAGAAGCTCGACTCCGCCGGCCAGCTGAGACCGGGCTACCTGCTGCGCGTGCTGCGCGAGGGCCGGCTGCAGCTGTTCGTCATGGCCCTGGCCCGCCTGGGCAAGTTCGAGTCGGCCCAGATCCGCCGCGCCATCGACAGCGGTCGCCCCGAACTGCTGGCCCTGGCCTGTTCGGCCGTGGGCATCGACCGCAGCGTCTTCCCGACCATCCTGGAACATGTCCGCCAACTGAATGGCGGCCGTCCGGGCGGCGGCGACGAGGGCGTGCGCCGCGCCGCCAGCGCCTTTGGTCCGTTCACGCCGGACATCGCCGGCATGGCCTTCCGTCAGGCCGTCGGCCAAGTCTGATCAAGAGTTTGACAAGGCGCCGGGGTTCCCCATCTTGGCCCCATGTATCAGCCACAACCGTTCGTGACTCGCCTCGCCTTCAGGGCCAGCGATCGGCCCGAAGCCATCGAGGCCAAGGAACGGTTGACCGCCCGCTATGGCGATGTCGGCGACGAGAACGCCCAGGTCATCGTGGCCCTGGGCGGCGACGGCTTCATGCTGGAGACCCTGCACGAGTCGATCGCCACCCAGACGCCGATCTACGGCATGAACCGCGGCTCGGTCGGCTTCCTGATGAACGAGTACAGCGAGGACGGCCTGCTGGAGCGGATCAACGCCGCCGAGCGCGCCGCCATCCATCCGCTGGCCATGGTCGCCATCGATGCGAACCGCAAGCAGCACCGAGCCCTGGCGATCAACGAGGTCTCGCTGCTGCGCCAGACCCGCCAGACCGCCAAGCTGCGCATCTCGATCGACGGCAAGGTGCGGATGGGCGAGCTGGTCTGCGACGGGGCCCTGCTGGCCACGCCGGCCGGCTCAACCGCCTACAACCTCTCGGCCCACGGCCCGATCATCCCGATCGACGGCCGGGTGCTGGCCCTCACCCCGATCAGCGCCTTCCGCCCCCGCCGCTGGCGGGGAGCCCTGCTGCCGCAGTCGGCGCGGGTGACCTTCGAAATCCTGGAAGCCGACAAGCGCCCCGTCAGCGCCGTGGCCGACAATTTCGAGGTCCGCGACGTGCTGGAGGTCCACATCTCCGAGGATCGCGGCACTCAACTCTCGATGCTTTTCGACGCGGGCCGCAGCCTCGAGGAAAGAGTTCTGGCCGAGCAGTTCTCCGCCTAGTCTTACAGTTCTCAGCACGGGGCCTCAGCACGGGGATGAGACGTTGCGTCGCGTCTCATCCAATCTTAACGCCTGCTATGTTAGCCGTTACCCAACTATCCGCCGCTGGGGAGGCGCCCGTGACGAATAAGACCGCTGAAGTGATCCAGGTGCCGAACATGCTCAAGCTCAAGGTGGGCGGGCGCGGCGGCATCGACATGGCCGCCATCGCCAAGGCCGAGGCGGCTCTGAAGAGCCTGTCCGGCAATTTCGCCCAATGGCTGGACGACGAGATCGTCAAGCTGGAGGCCGCCCGCCAAGGCGTCCGCGTCGAGGGCCTCAACGCCCAGACGGTCGAGACCCTCTACCTGCGCGCCCATGACCTGAAGGGCCTGGGCGCCACCTACGAATTCCCGCTGATCACCCGCCTGGCCGCGTCGCTGTGCAAGCTGATCGACGATCCGGACACCCGCCTGGCCGCGCCGATGTTCCTGGTCGACGCCCATATCGACGCCATCAAGGCCTGCGTGCGCGACGACATCAAGGTCGACACCCACCCGGTCGGCAAGGCGCTGATCACCGAGCTGGAAGCCCGCGTCGCCGACTATCTCGGCAGCGCCGCCGCCTAATAGCTCAGGCCGAACAGGCCTTTCAGGTAGGGATTGAGCATCCGGCCGTCCGGATCCAGTTCCTGCCTGACCGCCAGGAAGTCCTTCCAGCGCGGATAGATCGCCTCCAGCTGGCCGCCGTTCAGGGTGTGCAGCTTGCCCCAGTGCGGGCGGCCGTCGTAGCGGCGGAAGATCGGCTCGATCAGCTCGTACAGGAACGTGAAGTCGTCACGGTAATAGGCGTGCACCGCCACCGAGCCGCGCGGCCCGCCCTGGAACGGCGACAGCCAGGCGTCATCCGGCGCGATGCGGCGCACCTCGATCGGGAAGAAGACGTCGGGACGCTCCTTCTCGATGGTGCGGACGACCTCCTGCAACGCCTTCAGCTGGTTCTCGACGGGGAGATGGAATTCCATCTCGTTGAAGCGCACCGGCCGCTCGGTCGACAGCAGCTTCCAGCCCTCGTCGACGGCGGTCTCGGGCTTGGCGGTCGACAGCAGCGCGTGGGCGGCGGCCTTGCGTAGGGGCGTGGCGAAACCCAGCAGATTGCGCAGGCCGCGTAGCGCCTGGAGGAACTCGGTGTCCTGGTCGGGACCGCGCGGCAGGGCCGGATCGTCGGTCTCGTCGTGGCTGATATTGGCCGCCAGGCCCGTGAACGGCACGGCGTAGAACTCGAAATTGCGGTGCTGGGCCCAGCGCTCCTCGGCCTTGGCGACGGCGTCCTCGAACGGCTCCAGCCACACGCGGCGGCGCAGGCGGCGGTTGGCGCTGGTCTTGATCCGCACCTGGGTGATGACGCCCAGCGCGCCCAGCGAGACACGCGCGGCCTGGAAGACCTCCGGGTTCTTGGTCGCGTCGGCGTCGATGACCTTGCCCGAGGGCGTGACCAGCCGCAGGCCCGTGACGCTGCCGTGCATGGCCTGAATCTTGGCGCCGGTGCCGTGGGTCGCCGTGCCCAGCGCCCCGCCCAGCGACTGCTTGTTGATGTCGGGCAGGTTGGGCAGCGCCCGGCCCTTCTCGGCCAGCATGGGGCCTAGAGCGCCCAGCCGGGTGCCAGTGCGGACGATGGCCTCGTCGCCTTCCCAGCCGATCACGCCGGAGATCGCGTCCAGCGAGATCAGCGTGCCGTTGGTCGGCGCCAGGGCGGTGAAGGAGTGACCGGCGCCCACGGGCCGGATCGGGGCCTGGGCCACCTTCAGGGCGGTGGCCAGCTCGCCCTCGTCCTTGGGGGCCAGGCGGGCGGCGGGATAGGCGTGCTGGACGCCGGACCAGTTGCGCCAGAGCAGCTTGCCTTGCGCATCGACCGAGGGCGGCGACGGCGGTTCGGGCTTGTCCCCGGTGGCGACCTTGTAGGCGGCCACACCACCGCCGGCGACCACCGCCGCTCCCGTCCCGCCCGCGATCAGGGCCCCGCGCCGAGAGATCATGCCTGGCTCCGCTATTTCGCGGAGTCTTCGCGCCCCGCCATGAATCGTATGAGGGCCTGGAAATCGGCCGGCGTGCAAGTCGCGCACTGACCGGTGGCCGGCATGGCGTTGAAGCCCTGGATGGCGTGGTCCAGCAGAACCTGCTCGCCACGCTTGTAGCGCCCGTCCCAGGCGGCGCGGTCATGGACCAGCGGCGCCCCCGTGCCGGGGATGGCGTGGCAGGCGTGGCACGAGGTCTCGTAAAGGGCCGACAAGCGCGCATCGGCCGGACGCAAGGCCAGGGCCTGCTCCGGCGTGGGCGGCGGCGGGCCCTTGGACCCGCAGGCGCTGAGAAGAAGGGCGGACGCTACAACGACGAACGCCCCTCTCATTACGCGATCCCCGACAGGCGCTTGGCCGCCGTCAGCGTATTGGCCAGCAGGCAGGCGATGGTCATGGGCCCCACTCCCCCGGGAACCGGCGTGATCGCGCCGGCGACCTGCGCAACTTCCTCGAAGGCGACGTCGCCGACAAGCCGGGTCTTGCCGGCCGCGGCGGCTTCCGGATCGCGGGCGGGATAGCGGGTGATGCCGACGTCGATGACCGTCGCGCCCGGCTTGACCCAATCGGCCTTGACCATCTCGGCCCGACCGACGGCGGCCACGACGATGTCGGCCTGGCGGACGATCGACGGCAGGTCCTTGGAGCGCGAGTGGGCGATGGTCACCGTGCAGTCGGCGGCCAACAGCAGCTGGGCCATCGGCTTGCCCATCAGGTTCGAGCGGCCGATGACGACGGCGGTCTTGCCCGACAGGTCGCCGATGACGTCCTTCAGAAGCATCATGCAGCCCGTCGGCGTGCAGGGCGCCAGGGCCGGCAGACCGCTGGCCAGGCGCCCGGCGTTGGTGACGGTCAGGCCATCGACGTCCTTGTCCGGCGACAGGGCCGCCACGACGTCCATCTGGCTGATGTGAGCCGGCACCGGGAACTGGACCAGCACGCCGTGGATCTTCGGATCGGCGTTCAGCTTCTCGACCACCGCCAGAAGGTCGGCCTGCGAGGTCTCGGCCGGCAGGCGGATGGTCTCCGAATGCATGCCCGCCGCCAGGGTCTGCTCGCCCTTGTTGCGGACATAGACCTGGCTGGCGGGATCCTCGCCGACCAGCACCACGGCCAGGCCCGGCGTCACGCCGTGCTGAGCCTTCAGTTCAGCGACCTCCACCGCGATCTTCGCCCGCAGATCGGCCGCGAAGGCCTTGCCGTCGATGAGTTTCGCCTGCGCCATGTGCATCTCCCGGTTTGGCCGTCCGTAACCGTTCGTTCGAACGCACGCAACGCCGCGTTGTCGTCATGATGGGCGTGCTAGAGCCCAATGATGTCCCCTTCTTCCGCCTTCGCCCGCGCCGATGTCGTCCTGGTGGGCGGCGGGCTGGCCAACGGCCTGATCGCCCTGCGCCTGCGGGCCATGCGGCCGAACCTGAAGGTCATCCTGCTGGAGCGTGAGCGGCGTCTTGCCGGCGAGCAGACCTGGCGCTGGTTCCAGACCGATGTCAGCCCGGGAATCGCCGCCTGGCTGCGGCCGCTGGTCGTCCATCGCTGGAGCGGCTGGGCCATCCGCCTGCCCGGCTTCGAGCGCTATCTGGACACGCCCGTCTTCGCCCTGACCGCCGAGCGCCTGCGCCAGGCGGTGACCGCCGCTCTGGGCGCGGATGTGTGGCTGGGTGTCCAGGTCACCGAGATCAGCCCGCATCAAGTCACGCTCGCCGACAGCCGCCGCATCGCCGCCGGCACAGTCATCGACGGCCGTGGCGCGCGCCGCACCCGCAGCCTGGCGCTCTCCTGGCGCGCCTTCGTGGCCCAGGAGGTGACCCTGCACGGCGCGCACGGCCTAACCCACCCCGTCCTGATCGACGCGCCCGAAACCGCGCGCGAGACTTGCCCGGCCTTCAGCGTCATGCCGCTGAGCGCCAAGCGCCTGCGCATCGAACATGCCCACTACGCGCGGACGTCCACGCCCAGCCCCATCGCCAGCCGGGCCGCCATCGCCGCCTATGCTTTGGCGCAAGGCTGGGCGATCGACACCGTGGTCCGCGAGGAGGACGGCGGCCTGCCGATCGTCCTGGCCGGCGACATCGACGCCTATGGGCGCGAGGGACGGCCGGAGGTGGCCGAGGTCGGTCTGCGCGCCGCCAACTTCCATCCGGGCACGGGCCACTCCCTGCCCGACGCCGCGCGCCTGGCCGACCAGATCGCCGCCCTGCCGCGCATCACCAGCGCCAGCGTCCGCGCCTGCGCCGAGGCCCACGCCAAGACCTGCTGGCGTCGGCGACGCTACCACCGGCTGCTGAACCGCCTGCTGCTGCGCGCCTGTCCGCCCGAGGCGCGCGCCCAGGTCTGGGACCGTTTCCATCGCCTCGCCCCTGGCCTGATCCAGCGCTATCTCGCCGCCCGCCTGACCCTGAGGGACAAGGCCCGCATCCTGCTGGTCCGCTCGCCCATTCCTGTGAGGGTGGCGCTGGAGCAGGCTAGCGGCCACTCGGCCTTGAGCGCGAGCGACGCGTAGCGCGGGGTTGACCGCTTCCCGATCTCGGGGCGTCCTCGGGGCATGACCTACCCGACTCCCGCCGCCCACGCCCGCGAACTCCTGGCCAAGCTCGGCGTCGCGGCCTTGCCCGCCGACGCGGGCCATCCCGTGCGCAGTCCGATCGACGGCCAGGTGCTGACCCATGTGGCCTTCGACGACGCCCGCGAGATCGGGAGCAAGGTCTCGGCCGCCTGTCACGCCTTCGCCGCCTGGCGCGTCGTCCCCGCTCCGCGTCGCGGCGAGCTGGTGCGCCTCTTCGGCGAAGAGCTGCGTGCGGCCAAGACTGACCTCGCCGCCCTCGTCACCCTGGAAGCCGGCAAGATCGCCTCCGAGGCGGCCGGCGAGGTCCAGGAGATGATCGACATCTGCGACTTCGCCGTCGGCCTGTCGCGCCAGCTGCATGGCCTGACCATCGCCTCCGAACGCCCCGGCCACGCCATGCGCGAGACCTGGCACCCGTTGGGGCCGGTGGCGGTGATCAGCGCCTTCAACTTCCCGGTCGCCGTCTGGGCCTGGAACGCGTGCCTGGCGCTCGTCTGCGGCGATCCGGTGATCTGGAAGCCGTCCGAGAAGACCCCGCTGACCGCGCTCGCGACCCACGCCATCCTGGAGCGCGCCTTGGCCCGCTTCGAGGACGCGCCGGACGGTCTCTGCGCCGTGATCCAGGGCGGCCGCGACGCCGGCGAGCGCCTGGCCCGCGATCCGCGCATCGCCCTGGTCAGCGCCACCGGCTCGACCCGCATGGGCAAGGCCGTCGCCCCGATGGTCGCCGAGCGCTTCGGCCGCTCGATCCTGGAGCTGGGCGGCAACAACGCCATGGTCGTCACGCCCTCGGCGGACCTGTCCCTGGCCCTGCGCGCCATCGTGTTCTCGGCGGCGGGCACAGCGGGCCAGCGCTGCACGTCCCTGCGCCGCCTGATCGTCCACGAGAGCCTGATCGACAAGGTCAGCGACGCGGTCGAGACGGCCTTCGGTCGCCTGTCCGTCGGCGATCCGCGCGAGCCGGCGACCCTGCTGGGCCCGCTGATCGACAAGGCCGCCTACGACGCCTTCGTCGAGGCCATGAACCAGGTCCGCGCCGAAGGCGGCACGGTCAGCGGCGGCGAGCGCCTGCTGATCGATCAGCATCCCGACGCCTACTATGTCCGCCCCGCCCTGGCCCGCCTGCCGTCCGCCACCGCCTGCATGCAGCGCGAGACCTTCGCCCCGCTGCTGCACGTCGTGCCCTATGCCGAGTTCGATGAGGCGATCGCCATCCAGAACGACGTGCCCCAGGGCCTGTCGTCCTGCGTGATGACCAACGACGTCCGCGAGGCCGAGGGCTTCCTGTCGGCCGCCGGCAGCGACTGCGGCATCGCCAACGTCAATATCGGCCCCTCGGGCGCGGAGATCGGCGGCGCGTTCGGCGGCGAGAAGGAGACCGGCGGCGGCCGCGAGAGCGGCTCGGACAGCTGGAAGCAGTACATGCGCCGCCAGACCGCGACCGTGAACTATTCCGGCGCCCTGCCCCTGGCCCAAGGGGTGCGGTTCGACCTCTAGGCGGGCGCCCTTGCCGTCCGTCCCGACAGACGGCATAAGCCCTCACCTCGGGTCTCAAGGCCCATGCCGGCGTAGCACAGCGGTAGTGCAGCGGTTTTGTAAACCGAAGGTCGGGAGTTCGATCCTCTCCGCCGGCACCAGTTTTCCTCAGGTCTTCCAGGTCCCGCTTCGATGGCCGCCATCCTCTTCATCGACGCCGACGCCTGCCCCGTGAAGGACGAGGCCTACAAGGTCGCCGCCCGGCATGGGTTCAAGACCTTCGTGGTGTCCAACAGCTGGATCCGCGTGCCGGCGACGCCGGTGATCGAGCAGATCGTGGTCGACGCCGGTCCGGACGTGGCCGACGACTGGATCGCCGAGCGCTGCGGGCCGGGCGACGTGGTGGTGACCAACGACATCCCGCTGGCCGACCGCGTGCTCAAGGCCGGCGGCGCGGCCGTGGCCCCGAACGGCCGGGTGTTCAGCCCCGACATGATCGGCTCGGCCCTGGCCTCGCGTTCGATCGGCGAGCACCTGCGCTCGATGGGCGAGGTCACCAAGGGCCCCGCCGCCTTCGCCAACGCCGACCGCTCGCGGTTCCTGCAGGCGCTGGACCAGCTGGTCGTGAAGGCCAAACGCGCGGTTCCGCCCCGATGATCGAGATCACGTCCTGGCTGCGGATCGACGAGGACGAGTTGGCCTGGAAAGCCACCCGCGCCTCGGGGCCAGGCGGCCAGCACGTCAACAAGACCAGCACCGCGATCGAGCTGCGGTTCGACGTCAGGAACTCCCCGGCCCTGCCCGAGGACGTCAAGGCGCGCCTGGAGACCCTGGCCGGCAGCCGCCTGACCCAGGACGGCGTGCTGATCCTGTTCTCCCAGGGCTCGCGCTCGCAGGAGATGAATCGCCAGGATGCGCAGGAGCGGCTGGTCGAGCTGATCCGCCGGGCGACCGAGAAGCCCAAGCCCCGGCGACCGACCAAGCCGACCTATTCCAGCAAGCTCAAGCGGCTGGACGGCAAGGCCAAGCGCGGGACCGTGAAGTCCGGGCGCGGACGGGTGAAGTTCGACGACTGAGGGACCGTCCTCGTCCTTCGACAAGCTCAGGATGAGGACTACTGGTCAGGCGGTTCAGTAGAAAACCTCACCCTGAGCTTGTCGAAGGGCGAGGTTTTCGGCTCATGCCGTCTCCGGCGGCGCCGGGGTGCTGAACGCGATCACGTCCTGCTTCCAGTCCGGCTCGACGATCAGGCCCGCCAGCATCTTCTGCAGGTAACGCGTCATGGCCGCCTGCTCTTCCGTGGTCAGATTGGCGCAGATGTCGCGGTTCAGCGGACGGATCTCGGCGCGGATCGTCTCCAGGAGGCCGCGACCGGCGTCCGTCAGGCAGATGACCACGATCCGGCGGTCGGCGGACGAGGTCTCGCGCGCCACCAGGCCGTCGGTGATCAGGCTGTCGATCGAGCGCGTCAGCGTCGTGCGGTCGGTGGCCGCCAGCTTGGCCAGGCGGGTCATCGACAGGTCGCCGAACCGCCGCAGCGAGATCATCGCCACCCACTTGGCGAAGGTCAGGCCGTGCCGGGCCAGCAGATCGGCCGACACCGCGCGGCGATGCTGTTCGGTCTGGTAGAGTAGATAGCTCAGGTAGCTCGGCAGCGGCAGCGCGTGGTCGTGGACCACGTCGGTGCGCTCTTCCCCCTCGTACATTGTCGTTTTCCGCCCCCACAAAACGGCGCTCTGTGTGTCACACGGTTAACGGTCACGCAATCTGCGGCGCCCGTAGGGGAAACGAAAAACCCCGCGAAAGGCTTCGCGGGGTCATGTCTTTCAATTTAGACGGGAAACTACGCCGCGACGGCGCGGTTGCGGTTCAGGCCGCGCGTCAACCAATCGTCGGGATAGGTCTCGCGCACGGTGATCGACTTGAACTGGGTGACCGGGATGCTGGCGTGGTCGCCAGGGTTGAGGTCGCGCGACACCGAGTGGCCGGCGAACTCCTCGATGATGGTGATCACTTGGCTGCTGCCGGCGGCGTTCTCGATGAGGACCATGTTCATGGGGTTCTGCTCGGTGATCTCGAGGAAGAAAGGAAAGTCGGCGGAGAGGTTTGGAAGCGTCAGGCCAGGCTAGGCTGGACGCGTTCCTTGAGGCCCTTCAGGGCCCAGGTCTCGACGGCGCGGGCGTTGCCCAGGCGGCGGAAGGCGCCGGCCGTGTGCTGCTCGCAGTAGGAGCCGCGGGCGGTCAGCTTGGGGCGGCCGCAGAAGCCGAAGTCGTCGCCTTCCGGATTGCCGATCGGCCAGCGGCACGAATGGGTCCCCAGTTCCAGGATGCCCGAGGTCGGCAGCAGGTCTTCCTCGGTGCGCTCGTAGCGCGGAGCGACGTGCGGGGCGGCGGTCGTTTCACGGGTCGGGCGACGGACCACGATCCGCGACGGGGACCGGGTGGTCGTCCGTTGACGGACGGGGGTTTCGCGGACCGTGATGCCCAGGCGGTGCACCTTGCCGATCACCGCGCTGCGGCTGACGCCGCCCAGCTGGCGGGCCACCTGGCTCGCGCTGAGGCCTTCGAGCCACAGCTTCTTCAGGGTCGCGGTGCGCTCTTCGCTCCAGTCCATGATCTTGTTTCCCAGCCCAGCCCGGAGCCAGCCCGCTCCGTGAGGAAATTGGTAGATTTTATGGTTAACGCACGTCAAACGTTTATGTGCAGACCCACGGTTTGCGATTTCACTTTTCGCAATAAGAATCACGTAGATACCGGCAATTGTCGCAGGGGCCTGCTCAAGCTCGCCTTAAGGAACATTGTTCCGTGACAAGGCCACGGCCCTGATTTTATAAGGGTTTGGAATGCGTCGCGCCGTCGCAGAGCCTGCGGCGAAACGTCAGTCGGGGATCATCATGCGTACCGTGAAACTGGCCGCCGTCGCGGCCGCCTGTATCGCCCTTTCGGCCTGCTCGAAGGACGGCGGCAGCTCCGGCGAGGCGCCGGCTTCGGCCCCCGCCGACGCTCCGGCCGCCGCCGCGACCCCGACCGACGCCGACAAGGCGGCCGCCCTGGCCGCCCTCCCCGCGCCCTACAACACCGGCGACCTGTCGAACGGCCAGAGCAAGTTCGCCTTCTGCCGCTCGTGCCACACCGCCACCGAGGGCGGCCCGGACTTGACCGGCCCCAACCTCTACGGCGTGTTCGGCCGCAAGGCCGGCTCCAAGCCCGGCTACACCTATTCGCAGGCGGTCCAGAACGCCGGCTTCACCTGGGACGCCGAGCACCTGGACAAGTGGCTGACCGACCCGCGCGGTTTCCTGCCGGGCACCAAGATGACCTTCGCCGGCATCCACGATCCCAAGGACCGCATCGACCTGATCGCGTACCTGAAGGTCGAGACGGGCTACAAGCCGGCCCCGTAGCCATGCGCCCGGCCCCGCCAGAGGTGGAGGCGCTGGTCCAGCGTCTCTACGACGCCAACGGCAAGCGCGACTTCGAGGCGTTCCGCGCCCTGGTCGCACCGCAGCTGGAGTGGCCGGACGTGACCCGGGGCGGCTGGATGAGCACCCCCGAGCAGGTGCGGGACTACTGGACCTATAATGACGCCTACATCCGGGTGGAGATCACGCCCGTCGAAATCCACGTCACCTACGACGGCCGTATCGTGGTCGACGCCAACCAGGTGATCTGGAACCGCAAGGGCCAACAGTGGTCCGACCTGTGCGTGCGGCATTGTTACACGCTCCGCGACGGACTGTTCTGGCGCATGGATATCGTTTCCAGGGAGGAAACGGATTCACGGCCATGACGCGGGACGAAGACCGCATCGCAGACCTCTACGCGGCCATCAACGCCCGTGATCTGGATGCGACGCTCGCCTGCTACGCGTCCTACGCCCGGTTCGCCGACGGCCTGGAGGGCGGCATGCTGGAAGGCCACGACGCCATCCGCGCCCACTTCGTCCAACTGTTCGAGGCCATCCGCGTCGAGCTGTCGACGATCGACCTCGCCCGCGAGCCGGACGGACGGTGGCGCGCGCGCCTGCAGGTGGAGACGCGCGGCCCCGGCGGCGGGCTCTGGCAGGACGATGTCGTCACCGTCTGGTATCGTCTCGAGCGGGGGCTGATCGTCGAGCAGAACGTCGATGATAGTGGGGACGACAGCGGTCGAGACGGAAACACGCCATGAGCGCGATACCGGACGTGTTGGAAGAGGCCTTCGAGGCCTTCAACGCCCATGATGCGGCGCGCCTGCGTCCGCTGTTCCACGACAAGAGCACCTGGCCCAACACCCTGGACGACGGCGAGGACCCGATCGGCAAGGAGGCCGTGCTGGCCTATTTCGCCCGCATCTTCGCGACCATCATCCCCAACATCCAGCTGATCCAGATCCTGGACGAGACCGCCGACGCCCTGACCACCGAGGTGCAGTACTCGGTCGAAAGCTCGGACGGCCACATCTGGACCGACACCCGGGTGCGGCTGATCTACCACTTCCGCGACGGGCTGCTGTGCGGCCAGACGATCCTGGACGGGTACTGAGCCCTCTCCTCCCCCTCTGGGGGAGGTGGCCCGGAGGGCCGGAGGGGGCAGCTCGGCATAGGCCGGCGATGCCCCCTCAGTCGCTCCGCGACAGCTCCCCCGGAAGGGGAGCAGATTAGCTCAGCAAATCCGCTACGGCGTCCAGGACCGCTTCGGCGTCCAGGCGGTACTTGCCGTAGAGGTCCGGCAGGTCGCCCGACTGGCCGAACACCTCAAGCCCCAGGGCCCGCACCCGTTGCCCGCGCACCGAGCCCAGCCAGGACAACGCCAGCGGCGCGCCGTCGGTCAGGGTCACCAGGCCGGCGTCGCGGTCCAGCGGGGCCAACAGGGTCTCGATGGTAGAAGAGCCCGAGCCCTCCCCCGTCCAGCGGGCGCGGCCGGAGGCGGTCCAGTCGCGGTGCAGCACGTCGGCCGAGGTGACGGCCAGCAGGCCGGCTTCCGGCATGTCCTCGGCCAGAGCCTCGAACGCCGCCAGGGCCTCGGGCGCGAGCGCGCCGCTATAGACCAGGGCCAGGCGCGCACCGGGCGCGGGAGCCTTGAGCCAGTAGGCCCCGTCGATCACGCCCTGGCGCCAGGCGTCGTCGGTCCGCTCGGGCTGGGCGATGGCGCGGGTGGAGAGGCGCAGATAGGTCGAGCAGCCATCCTTGGCCTGGATGCGGTCGAAGGCGTGGGCCATCAGCACCGCCGTCTCGTCGGCGAAGGCGGGCTCGTAGGTGTCCAGGCCCGGCTGGGCCATGCCGATGACGGGGGCGTTGATCGACTGGTGCGCGCCGCCTTCAGGTGCCAGCGTCAGGCCCGACGGCGTGGCCACCAGCAGGAAGCGGGCGTCCTGGTAGCAGGCGTAGTTCAGGGCATCGAGGCCCCGGGCGATGAAGGGGTCGTACAGGGTCCCGACCGGGAACAGACGCTCACCGAACAGCGGACCGGTAAGGCCCAGCGCCGCCAGGGCGATGAACAGGTTGTTCTCGGCGATGCCCAGCTCGACATGCTGGCCGGTCTCGGCCTTGGACCAGACCTGGGCCGAGGGGATGCGGCGGCGCTTGAAGACGTCCTCGTGCGCGCGGCGCTGGAACACGCCCCGACGGTTCACGAAACCGCCCAGGTTGGTCGACACCGTCACGTCCGGCGAGGTGGTCACCACGTGGCCGGCGAAGTCGTCCTTCCGGGCGGCGATCTCGAACATGACCTTGCCGAAGGCGGCCTGGGTCGATTGTTCGCCGCCACCCGCGACAGCGGTCAGCAGCTCATCGGCCGTGGGCGTCTGAACGAGCGGCGCGTCGTGGTTGCGCTCGACCTCGGCGGCGAACGGCGCGCGGGCGACCAGACCCTTCAGGGCGGTGCGCTCGGCGGCCGAGAGGCCCGACAGCGGGTCCCACTCCTCGCCCTCCACGACACCGAGGCGCTCGCGCAGCTCGGCGATCTGCGAGGGGGTCATCAGGCCGGCGTGGTTGTCCTTGTGCCCCTGGAACGGCAGGCGCAGGCCCTTGACGGTGTAGGCGATGAAGAAGCGTGGCCGGTCGTCCTGACCCGCCTTCTCGAAGGCCTCCAGCAGGGTCTCCAGGCAGTGGCCGCCCAGCTCGGTCATCAGCTCGGCAAGGTCGACGTCCTTGTAGGACGCGATCAGGGCGAGGGTCTTGGGACTGTCGGCCAGGTCGGCGTTCAACCGTTCGCGCCAGGCCGCGCCGCCCTGGTAGCTCAGCGCCGCGAACAGGTCGTTCGGCGCCGTCTCGATCCAGTCGTGCAGCTTGTCGCCGCCCGGCTTGGCGAAGGCCTCGCGCTGGCGCTTGGACCACTTCAGCGTCTCGACCTGCCAGCCGGCGGCCTCGAAGATCTCGCCATAGCGGGTGAACATCCGGTCCTGGGTGGTCGCGTCCAGGCTCTGGCGGTTGTAGTCGACGATCCACCAGGTGTTGCGGATGTCGTGCTTGCAGGCCTCGATCAAGGCCTCGTAGATGTTGCCCTCGTCCAGCTCGGCGTCGCCCAGCAGCGAGATCATCCGTCCCATCTTCTCGGGCTTCACCGAGCCGCGGGCGGCCAGGTAGTCCTGGGCCAGCGAGGCGAAAGCGGTCATGGCCACGCCTAAGCCCACCGAACCGGTCGAGAAGTCGACGTCGTCCACGTCCTTGGTGCGCGAGGGATAGGACTGAGCCCCCCCCATCGCCCGGAACCGCTGCAGGTTCTCCAGGCTCTGGCGGCCGAACAGATGCTGGATGGCGTGGAAGATCGGGCTGGCGTGCGGCTTGACCGCCACCCGGTCCTGCGGCCGCAGCGCCTTCATGTAGAGGGCGGTCATGATCGTGGCGCACGAGGCGCTGGACGCCTGGTGCCCGCCGACCTTCAGGCCGTCGCGGCTCTCGCGGAGATGGTTGGCGTTGTGGATGGTCCACGCCGCCAACCAGAGAATCCGTTCCTCGAGACGGCGCAGCAGAGCGATTTCCTGCCGCTTGGCCGTCAGAGAGCCGTCAGCCATGCTTCCTCACCGGTTTATGCCGGTGAGGTTTGCCCCTCACCGCTCTTTTCCCGGGCTTCATACTCTTCGATCTGCCGGGCCGTCCACTCCGGCGACTTCGTGAAGCGCGCCAGAAGGTCATAGAACACCGGAACGATGAAGAGCGTCAGCAGGGTCGCGAAGATCGAGCCGGTGAAGATCACCGCGCCGATCGTCTGGCGGCTGCCCGCGCCCGCCCCTGCCCACAACATGAGCGGCAGGGCGCCCATGGCGGCCGAGATCGAGGTCATGATGATCGGACGCAGGCGCAGGGCCGAGGCCTCGATCACCGCCTCACGCACGGTCAGGCCCTCGTCGCGCAGCTGGTTGGCGAACTCGACGATCAGGATGCCGTTCTTGGTGGCGATGCCGACCAGGATGATCAGGCCGATCTGGCTGTAGGTGTTGATGGTCGAGCCCATCACCAGCAGGCCGAACAGGCCGCCCAGCGCCGCCAGCGGCACGGTCAGCATGATCACGGCCGGGTGGATCCAGCTTTCGAACTGCGCGGCCAGCACCAGGAACACCAGCAGCAGGGCCAGGCCGAAGGCGATGGCGATGCCGCCCGAGCCTTCGAGATAGTCCTTGGCCTGGCCGCCCCACTTGATGCTGATGCCCGGCGTCGGACGCTGGTCGGCTTCATCGCGGAGGAAGCGCACGGCGTCCTCGACAGTGTAGCCGGGGTTCAGCTGGGTGGTCAGGGTCACCGAGCGCAGGCGATCGACGCGCGGACGATCCGGAGTGTCGCCGCGCAGCTGCGTGGTCACCACGGTCGACAGCGGCACCAGCGCGCCCGAATTGGTGCGCACCTGCAGCTGGTTCAGGTCCGCGACGCTGCGGCGCTGGTCCAGGTTGGTCTGCAGGATGACGTCGTATTCCTGGCCGTTCTTGATGTAGGTCGTGGCCTTGCGCGAACCGAACATGGTTTCGAGGGCCCGGCCGATCGACTGGGCCGAGACGCCCAGGGTGGCGGCCTTATCCTGGTCGATCTGCACCAACAGGCGCGGCGAAGTGGGCTCGTAGTCCAGGCGCGGACGCGAGAAGCCCGGATTGCCTTGGGCGTCATCCAGGATCGGCTTCAGCCAGTTGGCCAGCTGGACATAGTCGTTGCCCACCGCGATCAGGTCGACATTGGTGCCGCCGCCCCCACCGCCGCCACCGCCACGCTGGAAGGGCCCCCGCACGCTGGCGATGGCCCGGACGCTGGTGATCTTGGAGAGGTCCTTGTTCAGCTCGGCGGCGACCTGGTCGGCGGTCTTCTTCCGCTCGCCCCACGGCTTCATGACCACGACGCTGCTGCCGCTGTTGAACGAGTTGCCCCCGAAGCGCGGGATGGTCAGCAGGATGCGCTCGGCGACACCCTCCTTGCGGTACCGATCGACGATCTTCTCGACCTTCAGGCCGATGCCCTCGATGTAGTCGTAGCCCGCGCCTTCCGGCCCGTTGATCGCCACGTCCACCCGGCCGCGGTCCTCCGGCGGCACCAGCTCCTTGGGCAGGCTGACGAACAGCAGCGCCGCGAAGGCGGCCAGGATCACGACCATGCCGCCGGCGATCGCCGCCGACCAGCCGCCCAGGATGCTCTCCAGCGAGGCGCGGTATGAGTTCTTCAGCGTGTCCATGGCGCCATCGACGCGCTTGGCCAGCCAGCCCTCGCCATGCGCGGGCTTCAGCAGCTTGGACGCCATCATCGGCGACAGCGACAGGGCCAGCAGGGCCGAGAAGCCGACGGCGGCGGCGATGGCCACGGCCAGTTCGACGAACAGACGGCCGATATAGCCGGGCAGGAACATCAGCGGCGCGAACACCGAGATCAGCACGATGGTGGTGGCCACGACGGCGAAGAACACCTGGCGGGTGCCGCGCTCGGCGGCCACCAGGGCCGGCTCGCCCTCGTCCACGCGACGCTGGATGTTCTCGACCACGACGATGGCGTCATCGACGACCAGGCCGACGGCCAGCACCAGGGCCAGCAGGGTCAGCAGGTTCAGCGAGAAGCCCAGCGGGGCCAGGACGATGAAGGTCGACAGGATACAGATCGGCGCGACGATCGAGGGGATCAGCGCCGAACGCCAGCTGCCCAGGAAGATCAGGTTGACCAGCACGACCAGGCCGATCGACATGCCCATGGTGATCCACACCTCGTGGATGGCCTCGGCGGTGAACACCGAGTTGTCCACGGCCACGACCATCTTGGTGCCGGGCGGCAGGCTCTCGTTGATGGTCGCCACTTCCTTGCGGACGGCTTCCGAGATGGCGACGTCGTTGGCCTGCGATTGGCGGGTCAGGCCGATGCCGACCTGGTCCACGCTGTTGCCGCGGAACAGGCGCCGGCGCTCGTCCGCGCCCTCCTCGATCCGGGCCACGTCACCCAGGCGCAGCACGAAGCCCGAAGCGTCGGCCGACCGCAGCGGCAGGCGGGCGAAGTCCTCGGGCTTGGCGTAGCTGCGGGCCACGCGGATGGTGAAGTCCTTGGCGTCGCTTTCCAGCGAGCCGGCCGGCAGTTCCAGGTTCTGCGAATTGAGGGCGTTCTCGACGTCGTCCACCGAGACGCCGCGCGCGGCCATCTGGTTGGCGTCCAGCCAGATCCGCATGGCGTAGATCTTGGCCCCGAACAGGTTGGCCTGGGCCACGCCGTCGATGGTCGACATCCGCTCGACCAGGTAGCGGTCAGCGTAGTCGGCCAGCTGCAGCGGATCCAGCGTGGTCGAGGTCAGGTTCAGGATGATGATCGGCGAGGCGTCGGCATTGGCCTTGGCGATCTGCGGCGGGTCGGCCTGGTCGGGCAGGTTGGCCGTCACCCGGCTGACGGCGTCGCGCACGTCGTTGGCGGCCGCGTCCAGGTCGCGGTCGAGATTGAAGGTGATGGTGATCTGCGAGCGGCCGTCGCGGCTGCTGGAGTTCACGCGATCGATGCCCTGGATGCCGGCCACCTGGCGCTCGATCACCTGGGTGATGCGCTCTTCGATGACTTCGGCCGAGGCCCCGCGATAGGTGGTCGAGACCGACACCACGGGCGGATCGACACTGGGCAGCTCACGGATCGGCAGCGACGTATAGGCCGCCAGGCCGATGACGCAGAGGATGATCGCCGCGACCGCGGCGAATACGGGACGACGGACGGAAAGGTCGGACAGCATCAGCCGGCCTTGCCTTCGGTCTTCTTGCCTTCGCCCTTATGGCCCTCGCCTTCGCCCTTCTTGTCGCCGGGCTTGCCCTTGCCGCCGCCGACGGCCGCGCCGTCCTGGATGCGGTTCAGGCCGTCGGCGACGATCTTGTCGCCCTTCTTGAGGCCGGTGCGAATCTCGATGAAACCGCCCTCGCTGAGGCCGGTGTCGACATCGGTGCGGCGAGCGATCAGGCCCTTGGGGCCCTTGGCGATGCGGAACACCGAGGCTTGGTTGCCTTCGAACTGCACGGCCGCCTCCGGCACCGCGATGCCGTTGCGCGTGCCCTGGTCGATGGAGACCTTGACCAGCATGCCGGGTTTCAGGCGGCCACCGGCGTTCGGGAACTCGGCGCGGGCCTTGAGGGCGCGGGTGGTCGGGTCGATGCGGGTGTCGATCTGGGCGATCTTGCCCTGGAAGGTCTCGCCCGGCAGTGCGTCGGGACGCGCGGCGATCGGCAGGCCGATGCGCAGCGTCTGCAGATAGCGGTCAGGCACGGCGAAATCGACACGGATGACCGAGGCGTCGTCCAGGCTGACGATCGGCGTGCCGGCGGCGATCAGCATGCCCGGCGCGACGTCCGAAATGCCCACGCGGCCCGCGAACGGCGCGCGCAGCACGCGGTCCAGCTTCTGGGCGTTGGCGGTGCCCACGGCCGCCTTGGCGACATCGAGCGCCGCCAGATATTGCTCGGCCGTGGCGCGCGGGGCGATGCCCTTGTCGGCCAGGGTCTTCCAGCGGGCATAGTCGCGCTCGGCCTGGGCCAGGCGCGCCTTGGCTTCCGAGATGCCGGCGTCCTCCTGATCGGCCTTCAGCTCGACGAGCACCTGGCCCTTGCGCACGGCTTCGCCGTCCGAGAAATGCACCGCCGTGATCAGCTCGGGCGTGTTCGACGTGATGGTCACCGACTGACGGCCCTTGGCCGCGCCCAGCACTTCGATGCGGTCCACGAACGGACGCTCGCCGACCACCATCTGCGAGACATTGGTCGCACGACCGCCGCCGCCCGCCTTGTTGGGGTCCTTGTTGCCGAAAGCCAGCTTCAAGCCGCCCACAACCAGCATCACGACAACGGCGACCAGGGCCACCACGAGGAAGAAGTGCCTACGGATCAAAGAACGGCTCCAGCGCGCCGGGAGGAGTCGGCGGAATTCGGCGAAGATATGACCGCAGCCTAAAGCGACGTCCAGTGACAGCCGGATGACCGTGTGTTGCAAAGCTGAAACAAGCTACAGCCTGCGCCACACAGCGAGTACGACACCGCGATCTCGGGTTGTCTCTCGCCCCACGGGCGTATCGCGCCAGCCGGCCTGCGCGCTCCAGCCCCCGAAGGCGCGGACGATGGAGAGCTCGCTCTTCAGCCAGCGCGAACGCACGGGGCTGCGGTCGGCCTGGCCGGCATAGGTCTGGGCCAGGATCAGCCACTTTCTCGCGGGCCTGACCCCAAGGGTGGCGTCGATGCGCGTTTCGTCGGCAAGGCCCTGGCGCTTCAACCGCGCGGCCTCCAGATCGACGAACACCTCGCGCCCTTTCCACGAGGCCGATCGGCCGTAGAGGACCCGTGCTTCCAGATCCAGGCTCCCCTGCCCTGGCGCGGCATAGCCGGCGTTGCGGCCGACCCCGGCCTCGCCCGCGCCCAGATAGACGGCCAGGGACGAGCGGTCGTCCCTATGCGCCGCCCAGCGCAGGCCCAGCTCGATCGGTCCGCGTCCGGAATAGTCCACCCACTTGTCGTGGCCACGTGTGACGCCGGCCTTGGCCTGCAGGGTCAGGCGCGGCGTCAGGCCATGCTCGACGAACACCGACAGGGTCTCGTCACGGCGCGGGTCGATGGCGACGAGGACGCCGTCCGGGTCATAGCCCTGCCTGGCGTCGGACCGCTCGTACTTGGCGATCGCCTGGGTGCGACCCGGCGCCATCGGCCAGGCTCCCGCTCGCGCCACGCCGGCGTCCAGGCACGAAAAAGCCTCCGCGATCGCCAGGACCGCGACGGCTCTCGTGACGACGGAATAGGCGCCTAGTCCGCGTAGCCGGGCAGCTCGCGGTCCAGCTTGCGCAGGCAACCCGGCCAAGCCAGGCCGCCGATCATGCCCATGCCCATGCCGGTCTGCTTGCGCACCTCGTCCTGGGCCCCGTCGGGCGCCAGCAGGACGTTGTCGCGACCGATCGAAAGCGCCATCACCTGCTGCGCGCACGCCCGCTCCAGGAAGAACATCCCCAACCAGCACTCGGCCGCCGTGCTGCCCACCGACAGCGTGCCGTGGTTGCGCAACATCATCAGCCTCTTGGTCTCGCCCAGGTCGGCCACCAGCCGTTCCCGCTCGTCCAAGTTGAGAGCAATGCCTTCATAGTCGTGATAGGCGAGCTGAGGCAAGACGATTAGCGCGTGCTGGGTCAGCGGCAGCAGGCCCTCGGCGTGCGCCGAGACCGCCACGCCCTGGTCGCTGTGCAGGTGCATGACGAAGTGGGCGTCCTCGCGCGCGGCGTGGATGGCCGAGTGGATCGTGAAGCCCGCCGGATTGATGAAGTACGGCGTCTTGTCGACGACATTGCCTTCCAGATCGACCTTGACCAGGCACGAGGCGGTCATCTCGCCGAAGAACATGCCGTACGGGTTGATCAGGAAGTGATGCTCGGGTCCCGGCACGCGGGCCGAGATGTGGGTGAAGATCATGTCGTCCCAGCCGTGCAGGGCCACGAGACGATAGAGGGCGGCGAGATCGACGCGCGCCTGCCACTCGGCTTCGCTGACCTTGCCCTTGAGGGACGTGATGGGCAGAGCACCGTCGGCCATGGTGAGCCTCCCTAGGTTATCATTGTTGACTTAGCGTCGCGCCGGGGCGTTCCAGCGTCAAGAGGGCCTTTGATCGGCCTCATCGCTTGCCAACCGCCCGCCGCCGTCGGACCGTCCCCGCGAACACGGGGGAATCGAGACCGATGCTGACGCTGCTGGGCGTGGCGGTGATCGTGCTGGGCTTCGCCCTGCGCTTCAATCCGCTGCTGGTCGTCATCGCCGCCGCCCTGACCTCGGGGCTGGCCGCCGGCCTCGCGCCGCTGGAGGTGCTGGCCGCCTTCGGCAAGGCGTTCAACACCAACCGCTACGTCACGGTCGCCTGGCTGGTGCTGCCGGCCATCGGCGTGCTGGAGCGCGCGGGCCTCAAGGAGCAGGCCCGCCGGGCGATCCAGAGCCTGACGGCCGCGACGGCGGGGCGGCTTCTGATCGTCTACCTCCTGATCCGCCAGCTGACCGCGGCGATGGGCCTGCCCACGATCGCCGGCCACGCCCAGACGGTCCGCCCGCTGGTCGCGCCGATGGCCGAGGCCGTGGCCGAGCCCCACCTCCAAGGCCCACAGGCCGCGGACCGCCGCGAGAAGGTCAAGGCGATGAGCGCGGCCACCGACAATGTCGGCCTGTTCTTCGGCGAGGACATCTTCCTGGCCATCGGCTCGATCCTGCTGATCGTCGGCTTCCTGGACCAGAGCGGCATTACGGTGGAGCCCCTGCATCTGTCGATGTGGGCCATCCCGTCGGCCATCGCCGCCTTCTTCATCCACGGCGCGCGGCTGCTGCTGTTCGACCGCGCCCTCGCCCAAAGCGCCAGTGGGCCGGAGGCCGAACAATGATCGGCCTGCCGCTCGTCTACCTGCTGGCCGGCCTGATGTTCGGCGCCTTCGCCGTGCTGAGCGCGCTCGACCGCGAGAACAAGAAGCGCTTCGGCAACGCCGCCTTCTGGGGCCTGTTCGCCTTGAGCTTCCTGTTCGGCGACCATTTCGGCGACCTGGGCAACGGCTTCCTGGCGGTGGCCCTGGCCCTGATCGCCGGGACGGGCCAGCTGGGCGTCGGCGCGCCGAAAACCACCTCGCCCACAGAACGCGAGAGCCTGGCGGCGACCTATGGCGCGCGGCTGTTCATCCCGGCCCTGGTCATCCCGGTGCTGGTGTTGGTCGGGACCCTGGTGTTCAAGCGCCTGACGCTGCACGGCGCGCCGCTGGTCGATCCCAAGCAGGCGACGCTGGTTTCCCTGGCCCTGGCCGCCGTCGTCGCGGCGATCCTGGCCCAGGTGATGTTCCGCCAGCCGGCCTCGGCGCCGCTGCAGGAAGGCCGCCGCCTGATGGACTTGGTCGGCTGGGCCGCCCTCTTGCCCCAGATGCTGGCCGCCCTGGGCGCGGTCTTCGCCCTGGCCGGGGTCGGCAAGACCATCGGCGAGCTGGCGGTGATGATCACGCCCGTGGACAGCCGTTTCGCCGCCGTGGCCGCCTACTGCCTAGGCATGGCCGTGTTCACGGTGATGATGGGCAACGCCTTCGCGGCCTTCCCGGTGATGACCGGCGGCATCGCCCTGCCCCTGGTCATCGGCCGTTTCGGCGGCGATCCGGCCGTGGTCTGCGCCATCGGCATGCTGTCGGGCTTCTGCGGCACGTTGCTGACCCCACTGGCGGCCAATTTCAACCTTGTGCCGGCCGCGCTCCTGCAGTTGAAGGACCGCTACGGCGTGATCCGCGCCCAGGCGCCGACGGCGATCCTGATGTTGCTTGTGAACGTGGTCCTGATGAACGCCCTGGCTTTTCATAAATGAGCCTCGCCCGCTCCACCGCCTCGCGCTTCGCCAAGATCGCCCTGGGCCACCTGACCCGCGAGTATCCGAACAAGCTGGACCACGTGATGGCGGGGCCGGACGACGTCCGCTCGCCGCGTGACCTGCACCCGATTTTCTATGGCAGCTTCGACTGGCACTCGTGCGTGCACGGCTACTGGCTGCTGGCCACCCTGCTGCGCCTGCGCCCCGAGATGCCGGAGGCTGATCAGATCATCGCCCTGTTCGACGACGCCTTCACGGCCGAAAAGGTTGGCGCCGAGACCGCCTACGCCAACCGCCCCGAGAGCCGCGGCTTCGAGCGCCCCTATGGCTGGGCCTGGAGCCTGATGCTGCAGGCCGAACTGCTGCGCCACCGGCAGCGCCCCTGGGCTGGCGTCCATGCGCCCCTGGCCGCCGCCTTCAAGGCCCGCTTCGACGCCTTTCTGCCGATCGCCGACTACCCGGTCCGTACCGGCACCCACTACAACACCGCCTTCGCCCTGGTGCTGGCGACCGAGTACGCGGTGATGACCGACGACCAGGCTTTCTTCGACCTGATGCAGAACCGCGCCATCCTTTGGTACGGCCAGGACGCCGCCTGCCAGGGTTGGGAGCCGTCCGGCGACGACTTCCTCTCGCCCGCCCTGATCGAGGCCGAGGCCATGCGCCGCCTGCTGCCGCGCGAGAGCTTCGACATCTGGTTCCCGCGCTTCCTGCCGGACCTGGCCGAGAAACAGCCCGCCACCCTGTTCTCGCCCGCCCGGGTCAGCGACCGCACCGACGGCAAGATCGCCCACCTGGACGGCCTGAACCTGTCGCGGGCCTGGTGCTGGCGGCTGCTGGCCGGGGCCATGCCCGAGGAGGATCCGGCCAAGCCGCTGGCCGTCAACGCCGCCCTCGCCCACTTGGCCACGGCCATCCCGCACATCGCCGGCGACTATATGGGCGAGCACTGGCTGGCCACCTTCGCCCTGCTGGCGCTGGAGAACGGCTAGACTTAAGGGCGCGGCGCGACCGTCCGCCCACTGTTTACATTCCTTGACAATGAACCCGAAGCGGCTCGCGTTAAGGAAGTTCTCGCGTCCAGCGAAGGGCGCGAGTCGCAGACAGGGAGCTGTCGTCATGCCCGACGCCGCCCGTATCGAGATCGCCCCAGAAACCGACGGCTGGGTCGTCTCCGAAGATGGCCGCCCGACCGGCCTCTTCGACAATCGCGAAACCGCCTACAAGCGCGCGCTGGACCTGTGCGGCGCCCTGTTCGAGCGCGGCGTGCGCTCGCGGGTCTATGAGCTGCCGGCGGCGGCCTGAGCCACCTTTACAATCCTTGACAATGTTCCGCCCACGTTAGGGCTAACATTTTCATCAGGGACTGATTTGTCGCAACCCTGGGAAGGCGCGACTTGCGGGAGCCACATCATGGCCCAGACGACGCGTAACCACCTGCGTAACGAAGTCCGGACGTTCCTGATCGTCAGCGCCGGCGCCTTCGCGCTGGGCCTCGCCATCGGTTTTGGCGTGATGGGCTTCCACTAGCCCCCGATCAGTCGTCGCGACCGCCGCTCTTCATCAGGCGCGCCTTGTCGCGCGCCCAGTCGCGGGCCGCTTCGGTCTCGCGCTTGTCGTGGTTCTTCTTGCCCTTCGCCAGGCCGATCTCCAGCTTGGCCAGGCCCTTGTCATTCCAATAGAGCTTCAGCGGAATCATCGTGCGACCGTCGCGCTGCACGGCGCCGATCAGCTTGTCGATCTGCTTGCGATGCAGCAGCAGCTTCCGGTGCCGGCGCGGCTCGTGATTGAAGCGGTTGGCGTGGCCGTAGGGCGGGATGTCGGCGTTGATCAGCTTGATCTCGCGCCCTTCGACCGAAGCGTAGGACTCAGCGATATTAGCCCGGCCGACGCGCAAGCTCTTCACCTCGGTGCCGGTCAGCATGATGCCGGCCTCGAAGACCTCCTCGATGAAGTAGTCGTACCGGGCGCGCCGGTTCTCCGCGATCGGCTTGGTCATTACGACAGGCCAGCCTCGCGCATGGCTTCCAGGATCGTGGGACGCACGGCTTCGGCGCAGGTGGTGATCGGCAGGCGCGCCTCGTCCGAGCACAGGCCAAGGTGGGCCATGGCGAACTTGGTCGGAGCCGGCGAGCTGTCCAGGAACAGCGCCTTGTGCAGGCGCACCAGGCGATCCTGCCAGTAGAGCGCGGTTTCCCACTGGCCGGCCATGCAGGCGTTCATGAAGGCCGCGCAGGCGTCCGGGGCGACGTTCGAGGTCACCGAGATCACGCCGTGTCCGCCGTGGGCCATGTAGCCCAGGGCCGAGGGGTCGTCGCCGGTCAGCAGCACCCAGTCAGGGCCGCACAGCAGGCGCTGCATGCTGATGCGGGTCAGGTCGCCCGTGGCGTCCTTGATGCCGACGATGTTGGGCAGCTTCGAAAGGCGCGCCAGGGTCTCGTTGGAGATGTCGACGCCCGTGCGGCCCGGCACGTTGTAGACGAACACCGGCAGCTCCACGGCGTCGTTGATCGCCTTGTAGTGCTGGTACATGCCTTCTTGGCTGGGGCGATTGTAGTACGGCGTCACCACCAGGCAGGCGTCGGCGCCGACGGCCTTGGCGTGGGCGGCCAGCTCGACGGCCTCGGCGGTCGAGTTGCTGCCGGCGCCCGCGATCACCGGCACGCGGCCGGCGGCGGTCTTCACGCACAGCTCGACGACGCGCTTGTGCTCGTCGTGCGACAGGGTCGAGGTCTCGCCGGTGGTGCCGACCGGCACCAGGCCGTGGACGCCGCCCGAAATCTGGCGCTCGACCAGGGCCACGAACGCTTTTTCGTCCACCTCACCGTCGCGGAACGGCGTGACGAGGGCCGGAATGACGCCCTTGAAGTGAGACTGGACCATGACCTGCAAATTGCCGTGAGGAGACGCCGCGGGTGTTGCGGCAGGAGAATGGGGGCGGACAATATGTCCGTGTCCCATGGCGCCGCAACCGGCGCTTGGGAGCAGTTGCGGATTTGATGGCGGAAAGCAGCGCGGTCAAGCCCTGGGAACAGGACTTTAAACCCTATTGAGGCCTGAATCGTCGCATAGGGCCTCGCGTGAGATTCGAGTACAAGGCCCTTCGGGGTCGGTTGATGGAGAGCGTTTTGGCTTCAGTGATGCGTCGGATTCTGCTCGGTGGAGCTTGCATCGTGGCCGTGGTCGGGGCGGCGGACGCCCAGACGACGACGGGCTATGCGACCTCGTATTCGAGCCAGCCCGGCCTGATCACCACCCCGCCGACCGCCATCCCCGGCGCGCTGTCCGACACCGACAGCGCCAACCTGCAGACCGCCCTGGCGGCCGCCAAGCGCGGTGACGTCTCGGGCGCGCGCATGGCCATGGACAGCCTGCAGGACCCGGTCGCCAAGAAGATCGCCCAATGGGCCCTGATCGACAGCAACGCCGAGGCGATGAGCTTCTTCGAGCTGGACGCCGCCCGCCGCGATCTGGCCGGCTGGCCGCGCGGCGCCCGCCGCGACGCCGCCGCCGAGAAGGCCCTGTCGACCTCGGGCCTGGATCCGGCCCGCATCATCGCCTGGTTCGGCGGCGCTCAACCGGCCACCGCCGACGGCGCCATGGCCCTGGCCAGCGCCTGGCAGGCCACGGGCCGCACCCAGGACGCCACCAACCTGATCCGCCGCACCTTCCGCGACAAGGTGTTCGAGGCCGACGCCCAGCGCAGCATGATCGCCCGCTTCGGCGGCATGCTGACGGCCGACGACTACGCCCGCCGCGCCGATATCCTGTTGTACGGCCAGCAGGGCCCAGCGGCGCGCGACATGGTCGCCATGCTGTCGGAGACCGGTCAGGCCACGGCCCGCGTGCGCATGGCCTACCGGTCGAACTCGGCTAACGCCAACGCGCTCTACAACAATCTGACGCCCGACCTGCAGGCCTCGCCCGGCGTGGTGTTCGAGCGCGCGGCCTATCTGCGCCGCGCCGGCATGGACACCCTGGCTCTGCCGATGGTGGTCAACTTCCCGGTCCCGCCGACCGAGGAAGCCTCGACCGTCATCTGGAAGGAGCGCAAGCAGCTGATCGTCTCGGCCCTGAAGGCCGGCAACAGCACCGGCGCCTATGCGGCCGCCGACAACACCCAGGCCCTGGCCCCGGCCGACATCGCCGAGAGCGAGTTCTACGCCGGCTGGATCGCCCTGACCCGCCTGCGCAATCCCGACGCGGCCGCCGCCCACTTCGCCCAGATCGCCGCCGTCGGCGCCTCGCCGATCACGCGCGGTCGCGCCCTCTATTGGCAGGGCCGCGCCGCCGAGGCGCAAGGCGACCCGATCGCCGCCCAGACCTTCTACGCCGAGGGCGCGCGCCACATCACCACCTTCTACGGCCAGTTGGCCGCCGAGAAGGCGGGGCTGAAGGAACTGCGCCTGGAGCGTGATCCGGTCATCACCCAGGCCGACCGCGCCCGCTTCTACGGCCGCGAACAGATCCGCGCCGCGCGCATCCTGGCCGACACCGGCAACCGCGACCTGTTCCGCAGCCTCGTCCTCTATATCGACGACACCCTGCCCAACGCCGAGGAAAGCGCCCTGCTGGTCGATCTGGCTCGCGGCTATGGCGACCAGGACCTGGCCATGCGCGCCGTCCGCACGGCCGCCCAACGCGGCTTCATCCTGCCCGAGCGCGGCTATCCGCTGCTGGACCACCACTTCACGCCCGGCGCCGGCGCGGCGGAGACGGCCTTCGTCTATTCGATCTCGCGCCAGGAGAGCAATTTCGACCCCGCCGCCCGTTCGGGCGTGGGCGCGCGCGGCATGATGCAGCTGATGCCGGCCACCGCCGCCATCGTCGCGCGCAAGCTGGGCGAGGCCCATTCGGTCGAACGGCTGGGTGACGCGCCGTACAACATGCGCCTGGGCTCGGTGTATCTGGGCGACATGGTCCGCAGCTTCAGCGGCTCGTACATCATGGCGGCCGCCGCCTATAACGCCGGCCCGGGCCGTCCGGCCCAGTGGGCGGGCCTGTGCGGCGACCCGCGCGGCGCGACCACGGACCCGCTCGACTTCATCGAGTGCATCCCGTTCTCCGAGACCCGCAACTACGTGATGCGGACCCTGGAGACGACCATGGTCTACCGCGCCCGCCTGAACGGCGGGGTGAGCCCGCTGACCCTGTCGTCGGACCTGAAGCGCGGCGGCTACGTGTACTCGCCGTCGGTCGCGGCGGCGGATACGGCGGTCACCCAGCCCTAGGCTCGGCGGGCCGCCAGCACCGGCCCCGCCGAGGTCTCGACCAACTCGCCGTCCAGCCGGAACACGCGGCCCAGGACCTCCCGCGACAGCGCCTCGCGCGGCGGCCCTTCGGCGACGATGCGGCCGTGATCGACCACCACGATGCGGTCGCAGGACCGGGCGGCCAGGCCAAGATCGTGCAGCGTCACCACCACGCCCGCGCCCTTGGCGGCCTCGGCGCGCAGCAGATCGAGCGTCAGCAGCTGGGCGTCGGGATCAAGGCCCGCCACCGGCTCGTCAGCGACCAGCAGAGGCGCTCGGGTAGCCAAGAGGCGCGCCAGCAGCACCCTCGCCCGCTCACCGCCGGACATGTCCAGCACACCGCGATCGGCCAGCTCGGCCGCGCCGACGCGGGCCAGGCAGTCCAGCGCCAGGGCGTCGGCCGCCTCGTCGGCGAGGTCGGTCGCGCCGAGGGCCGCGACCATGCGGGCCGGCAGATTCCAGGCCACGCGGCGGTCTTGCGGCAGATAGCCGACCAGCTTGGCGCGCGCGTCGGGCTTCATCTCGGCCAGGGTCTTGCCCGAAAGCCGCGCCTCGCCGGCCGAGATCGGCAGCAAGCCCAAGCCCGCGCGCAACAGGCTGGTCTTGCCCGCGCCATTGGGACCAACGACGCCGACCACCTCGCCGGCCGCGACGGCCAGGGACACGGTCTCCAGCACCGTCTTGCGGCCTTGCCGGGCGATGACGCCCTCGAGGGTCCAGAGCGCGCTCACGACCGCCAGCTCCGCGAGGCCCGCCAGGCCAACAGGGCGAAGGCCGGCGCGCCGAACAGGGCCGTGACCACGCCCAGCTTCAGCTCCTGCTCGGTCGGGATCAGGCGGGCGGCCAGATCGGCCAGCACCAGCAGCAGCGCTCCCGCCAAGGCCGAGGGCCACAGGATGCGCTTGGGGTCGTCCTTGACCAGCGCCCGCACCAGATGCGGCGCGGCCAGGCCGACGAAGCCGATCACGCCCGCCGCCGCCACGCCCGCGCCCGTCAGCAGGGCCGAGCCGGCCACCGCATAGACCCGCAGGCGCGCCATCGGCAGGCCCGACATCCGCGCGGCCTCCTCGCCCAGGGTCAGCATCCGCAGCCCCTGCCCGGCCCGCAGGCACAGCGCCGCGCCGATCGCCATCGGGACAAGGGCCCGCAAGGCGTCATGCCAGTCGCGGTTCTCGACCGAGCCCATCAGCCAGGCCAGGATCTCGGCCGTCGCCACCGGCGAAGGCGAGAGGTTGAACACCAGCGCCGTCAGGGCGCCGCCGAACGCCGACAGGGCCACGCCGAACAAGATCAGCGCCTCGGGCTCGCGGAAGCGCGCGGCCAGCACCACGACCATGCCCCCGGCGACCAGGGCTCCGGCCAGGGCCGACAGCTCGATCGCGCCGGGCAGCACCGCCAGGCCCGCGGAGATCGCCACGGCCGCGCCCAGGCCCGACACCGCCGAGACGCCCAGCACGCCCGGATCGGCCAGCGGATTGCGCAGCAGCCCCTGCATGGTCGCGCCCGACAGGCCCAGGGCCGCGCCGACCAGGGCGGCGACGGCCACGCGGGGCGCGCGGATGGTCCACAGCACCTCGCCCGGGGGCGAGGCTGGATGGCTCAAGCCTTGCGCGTACTGGGCCAGCGTGAACGGCGTCTCGCCCAGCGACACGGCCACGATCGCCGCCAGCGCCAGGACCAGCAACATCAGGAGACAGAGGCGCAGCAGGCTCATCGCGCCGCCTCGGCCAGGGCCAACGAGCCGTCAGCGGCGAACCAGCCGGCGCAGCCGACCACCTTGGCCGGCAAGTCGGCGACGGTCCGGGTCTTGATCGCATCGCGCAGCGCCGCATGGCGGCCGGGTCCCCAGCGATCGGAACCGGCGCGGGCCAGGTCGAACAGGCCCAGCACCACCGCCGCCGGCGGGGTCATCACCATCCGTTCCAGCGACACCGGCGCGAAGTACGGGCTTGTCGTGGCGTTGGCATAGCCCGCCGCCTTCAGCATGGCGTCGACCAGGGTGTTGGAGCCGGCCGTATAGCCGCCGGGCGTCAGGTAGAGCGCCGAGCGTCCCCGCCCCGCCCCGGCCGAGCGGGCCAGCTTGGCGTCCATCTGCGCGATCAGCGCCTCCCCCTGCGGCTTGCGATCCAGCGCCGTGGCCACCTTGCGGATATTGCCGCGCACGCCCTCGAAGTCGGCCGCGTCGTCCAGCGCCACGGTCGCCACGCCCTTGCCTTGCAGCGCCTTGGCGAGCCGCGCGTCGCCGCCCCACAGTCGCACCACGACCTGGGGCCTGGCCGCCACCAGGCTCTCGAACGTCGCCCGCCGCAGCGGCAGGCCCTCGGCCGAGGCGCCTATGTAGCTGTCGGGCGAGACGGCGCGGTGCGAGAGCCCGACGATGGCCTCGCGCGGCGCCAGGGCCAGCACGTACTGGTCGGCGCAGGAGTCGAGCGACATCACGCGCGGCCCCGCCAGCGCGGCTGCAGGGACAAGCGTCATCGCCGCCAGAAGCGCGCACAAGGCCTTGGCGGCGCTCATGAAATCAGTCCGTGACCAGGCCGTACAGCAGACCGTCCAGCATGATCTTCATCAGCTCCTCGGCGTCGGACCAGCCGCGCGAGGGCTTGGTGATCAGCAGCGACACCAAGCCGTGGCAGCCGCTCCACAGCACCTCGGCGGCCTGCACGGCCGAACCCGAGCGCAAGCGCCCCTGGGCGGCGATCTGGTGCACCGGCTCGCTGAACTTCTCGAAGCAGCGATCGCCCAGCGCCAGCACGTCGGCGGTCTTTTCGGCCGAGATGTGGTCGCCGGTGCTGCAGAACACCAGCTGGTAGGTGTTGGGATTGTCGAGGGCGAACTTCATGTACGCCTCCAGCATCACGCGCACGCGCGACACCGGGTCGATCGGCTGGGCCGCGATCTCGGTGTTCAGCTCCAGCAGACGCTCGATGGCGTCATTGCTGATCTCCAGCAGGATCTGGTCCTTGTCGCGGAAGTGCATGTAGAGCGCCGTCGACGACACCCCCACCGCATCGGCGATCTTGCGGATCGTCGCGCCGGCATAGCCCTCGGCGATGAAGATCTTCTCGGCCGCCGCCAGGATCTCGCCCCGGCGCAAGTGCCCGTCGCCCTTGGGCTTTCGGGCGGACTTGTGAGGCTTTTTCAGAACGACCGTCACGGACTTGGCTTCCCCTGCATTTCCCCGCTCCGACACTAAACGGGAATCACCCAGCCGTCGCAAGAACGTGCGTGCCAGGAGAATTTCCGAAAAGCCCGGCCTCGCGCGCGCGAGAAAACAGCCCAAAACGTGCATTTTTGCCGATTGACACCTTCAGGTTGAGATTCGTTTATCGGCGCCGTTGAGGGCGAGCGGCGTATCCAGGGGCATCCATGGCGCGTGAAGACAGACGGCTGGAACCGGCGTTCGCGCCGGCGTGCGGACCTGTGTCCGAAGGACTGGGCGCAGGGCGGCTCGAACAGGCGACCGCCGCTCCGACCGGGCGCGATGGCGCACACCGAACCCTGTCGCACGGCCAGGCGGCCTGCGTCGCCGTCGCGGGCCTGCTGGCCGCGATCGGCGTGGCGCTCTCACCATCCGGCGCCCTGACCGTGGCGCATCACCTGTTCTTCGCCGTCTTCCTGCTGGGCGGGCTGACACGGCTGGCGGCGGCCTGTACGCCACTGCCGCCGATCATCGCGCCGCCGCTGGCCGACGTGGACCTGCCGACCTACACGATCATCGCCCCGCTCTATCGCGAGGCCGAGGTCCTGGCCGAACTGGTCCAGAACCTGGCGGCGCTGGACTATCCGCGCGATCGCCTGCAGGCGCTGATCGTGCTGGAGGCCGACGACGACCTCACCCAGGCGGCCGCGCGCGCCCTGGACCTGCCCGCCTTCGTCCAGGTGCTGATCGCGCCACCCGGAACGCCGAAGACCAAGCCCCGCGCCTGTAACCACGCCCTGGACCGGGCGCGCGGCGAGCTGGTGGTGATCTACGACGCCGAGGACATGCCCGATCCGGGCCAGCTGCGCGAAGCCGCCGCAAGGTTCGCCGCGTCGGACGCGCGGCTGGCCTGCCTGCAGGCGCCGCTGCGGATCGAGGACCCCGGCTTCTCGCTGTTCCTGCCCAGCCAGTTCCGGCTGGAATACGCGGCCCATTTCGAGGTGCTGCTGCCGGCCCTGGCCCGCTGGGGCCTGGCCTTTCCGCTGGGCGGGACCAGCAATCACTTCAAGACCGCCACCTTGCGCGAGATCGGCGGGTGGGACGCCTACAACGTCACCGAGGATGCGGACATCGGCTTCCGCCTGGCGGCCGCCGGTTATCGGCTAGGCGTAATCGAACGACCGACCTGGGAGACCGCCCCGACGACTTGGGGACAATGGCTTCCGCAGCGGGCGCGCTGGATCAAGGGGCATATGCAGACGCTGGCGGTCAGTCTGCGCGGCCCGGTCCCGCGCCAGCCACGCAATGCTGTAGCCCTGGTGCTGACCCTGGCCCAGTCGGTGGCCTCCTCGCACCTGCATGGGCCGGTGATGGCCGTCGCCATTGTACTGGCGGCGATCGATTTCGCCCCAGACTTCCGGTTCAGCATCCCGCCCTGGGATTTCCTGCTCTACGTCCTGGGCTGGAGTTCGGCCGCCGTCGCCGGGGCGCGCGGCGTGATGCGCGCCGGCGCCCAGCCCAAGTCGCTGCATCTGTTCGGCATGGCCGGTTATTGGCTGCTGCAGAGCCTGGCGGCGATGAAGGCGCTCTACCAGTTCGTCACCGCGCCGCACCGCTGGGACAAGACCCAGCACGCCCCTCGCTCTGGACCACCCGGCCCCTAAAGCGGTATGGGCGGGCGATGGCACCGAAGATCGCTCCCACCCCTCTCGTCATGCGCACCACCGGCTGGGCCGACTACGCCCTGCTGGACAGCGGCCACGGCAAGAAGCTGGAGCGTTACGGCCGCTACACCGTCGTGCGCCCCGAGCCGCAGTGTTTCTGGGCCCCGCGCCTGGACCAGAAGATCTGGGACAACGCCGACGCGGTCTTCGACCCCACCGACGAGGACGAGGCCGGCCGCTGGCGCTTCAAGGGCAAGCCGATCGAGAAGTTCGATCTGGCCTGGGGCGGCGCCAAGTTCCACGGCCAGTTCACGCCGTTCCGGCACCTGGCCTTCTTCCCCGAGCAGGCGGCCAACTGGGCCTGGCAGGACGAGCGTGTCCGGGCGCTGTGCGCCGGCTCCGGCCCGCAGCCCAAGATCCTGAACCTGTTCGGCTATACGGGCGTGGCCTCGCTGGTCTGCGCCGCCGCCGGCGCGGCCGTCACCCATGTGGACGCCTCCAAGAAGTCGGTCGGCTTCGCGCGCGAGAACGCCGCCTTCGCCGGCCTGGCCGACAAGCCCATCCGCTGGATCGTCGAGGACGCTCGCAAGTTCGTGGCCCGCGAGGTCCGGCGTGGCAACAAGTACGACGGCATCATCCTGGACCCGCCCAAGTTCGGCCGCGGCGCCGACGGCGAGGTCTGGCGCCTGTTCGAGGACCTCTCGGCCCTGACCAAGGACTGCGCCGCCCTGCTCTCGGACGACGCCTCGTTCCTGCTGATGAACGCCTATGCCGCCCGCGTCTCGGGCGCGGCGATGTCGGGCCTGCTGGCCCAGGAGCTGGACGGCCGAGCCGGCGTCATCGACTGGGGCGAGCTGTCGTTGGTCGAGGAAAAGGGCGACCGCCAGATCGGCCTGTCGTTCTTCGCCCGCTGGTCGTCGGAGGCCTGATAATGAACGCCCCCAACCAAGCAAAGACCGTCACCTCCCTGACCAACAACACGGTGAAAGCCGTCCGCGCCCTGCACATGCGCAAGGAGCGCGAGGAGAGCGGCCTGTTCCTGGCCGAAGGCCTGAAGATCGTCATCGAGGCGATCGACTGCGGCCACGCGCCCAAGATCGTCATGTACGGCCCCGACGCCGCCGACCACCCGATGCTGAAGAAGGCCGTCGCGTCCTGCCTGAAGGCTGGCGGCGAGGTCATCGAGGTCAATCGCGAGATCCTCGAGAAGGTCTCGCGCCGCGACAACCCGCAAGCCGTGGTCGCGGTCTTCAAGCAGGTCTACACGCCCCTGTCGGCCATCGTCCCCGAGAGCGCGCCGTGCTGGGTGGCCATGCAGGCCGTCCGCGATCCGGGCAACCTGGGCACGGTCATCCGCACCGCCGACGCGGCCGGCTGCGGCGGGGTGATCCTGGTCGGCGACTGCGTCGATCCCTACTCCGTCGAGGGCGTTCGGGCGACCATGGGCTCGATCTTCGCCGTGAAGATCGCCAAGGCCACCATCCCCGAGTTCCTGGCCTGGCGCGAGACCTGGCCCGGCAGCGTGGTCGGCACCCTGCTGACCGCCACGGTCGACCACAAGAGCGCCGACTATGTGAAGCCGTCGCTGATCCTGATGGGCAACGAGCAGCAGGGCCTGCCGCCTGAACTGGCCGCGGCCTGCGACGTCAACGTCAAGATCCCGATGCGCGGCCGCGCCGACAGCCTGAACCTGTCGGTGGCCACCGGGATCATGATCTACACGGTCACGGGGTAGAACGATGAAGCCGAGACTGCTGACCGGCGCCCTGCTGGCGCTCATCCTCTCGGCTCCGGCCTTCGCCAACGACACCTCGGCCGAGCTGGCGGCCGGCGGGCTGGTGATCACCAAGAACGACGCCATCGAGATGCGGTCCGAAGACCTGTTCATCTCGCAGGAGGCGGTGCGGGTCACCTACAGCTTCGTCAACACCAGCGGTCGCGACGTCACCATCCGCGTGGCCTTCCCGATGCCCGACCTGGGCGGGCCGGACATGTTCAAGAGCGACGTCTCGGTCCCGGTCGATGCCCCCGCCAACATCCTGGCCTTCGCAACCACCGCCGACGGCAAGCCGGTCAAGACCGAGCTGGAGCAGAAGGCCCTGGTCGACGGCGTCGACCGCACCGCCTGGCTCATCGCCAACCACATCCCGCTGGCCGTGCACCAGGGCGCGGCCTTGGAAGCGATCGCGAAACTGCCCAAGGCCAAGCGCGACGAGGCCCTCAAGCTTGGCCTGATCGACGAAGAGGGCGAGACGGTCTGGGTCCTGCGCTCGACCTATCACTGGATGCAGACCTTCCCGGCCGGCAAGCCCGTGACCATCCAGCACCGCTACACGCCCTCGGTCGGGGCCACGGTCGGCACGATGCTGGGACTGGGCAAGGACAGCGACGCCGAGACGGCCAGGAAGTACTGCGTCGATCCCTCGATCCAGACCACCGTGGCCCGCAGCGTCCGCAAGGGCGAAAGCCCGCGCTACACCGAGCACTGGATCGAATATGTCCTGGTCACCGGCGGCAACTGGAAGAAGCCGATCGGCGACTTCCGCCTGACGGTGGACAAGGGCGCGGCCTCCACGCTGGTCAGCTTCTGCGGTGACGGGGTCCGCAAGACCGGCCCCACCCGCTTCGAGATGCGCAAGACCAACTGGCGGCCGGAAAAGGACCTGTCGATCCTCTTCCTGAAGCCGTACGGCGACTAGCTACTTGGCGGCCGGCTTGGGCGGCTCGGCGATGCCGGCTTCCTTGGCCAGCGCCTCGAACTTTGTCGCATCGACATATTCGCCCAGCTTGGTGAAGTTCTGGGTGACGGCGGGATCGCCCATCAGGCCGCGCATGGCCACCTGGCCCAGGACGCCGAACGACTGCTCGATCGCCGACGGGCCTTCGTACTTCAGGGCCTCGACCGTCTCCTTGCGGCAACTGGTGATCAACAGCCGCTCCATCAGGCCCGAGGCCTTGCGGGTGATCGCCTCGCGCTGCGGCTCGGTCATGCTGGCATAGGCCTTCACCGACGGGTGGGCGCTCATCGCCGCGAACACCCAGACCACCAGGTCCGACTGGTCCTGCGGCGTGGCCGAGCGCACCAGGCACTTGGACATCTCGTCCGTATAGACGCCCGCATGGGCCAGGCCGGGCGCGCAGACGGCGGCGGCCATGGCGAAAGACATCAGAAAGCGACGCATGACGATACGAGTCCCCGGAGCCCGCGGAATCCCAATCCGCAACCTCTAGTCACACTGGATACGCTCGTAGGCAAGACCGCTCTCGCTCACGTCCCGCGCGGCTTGGCCCGCGTCGTCGGGGCGGTGTTAGCCGGGTCGTCCGGCCAGACGTGGCGGGGATAGCGGCCCTTCATCTCGACCTTCACCTCGCGCCAGGAACCCTTCCAGAAGCCGGGCAGGTCGCGGGTGATCTGGATCGGCTTGTGGCCCGGCGACAGCAGCGACAGCACCAACGGCACCTTGCCGCCGGCGATGCTGGGATGCTTGGTCAGGCCGAACAGCTCCTGCACGCGGATGTCGATGCGCGGGCCGGCCTCGGCGGCGTAGTCGATGGCCACGGTGGTGCCGGTCGGGGCCGTGAAGCGGGCCGGCAGCATGGCGTCGATCTTCTGCTGCAGGTCCCAGGGGACGAGCGACCGGATCGCGCCGTCCAGGCTGCTCTCATCGACGCTGGCCAGCGAGGAGCGGCCCTGCAGCAGAGGCTCCAGCCATTCGTCGAGGCGCGCGATCAGGGCGGCGTCGGACAGGTCGGGCCAGGCCGCCTCGTCCAGCGCCCGCAGGAAGGCGACCCGGTCGCGGAAGCCTTCGACGCCCTTCCCTAGCCGCAGGCCTGACAAACCGTCGGCGCGGACCTGGTCCATCAGCGCGCCGGCGATCATCGCCGGGTCCGGATTCTCGATCAGTCGCTCTTCCAGCACCAGCCGGCCCAGGCGCAACAGACGCTTGGCGCGGACCTTGCCGCCGGCGGTCTCCAGGCGGTCCTCGGCGACCAGGCGGTCGGCGAAGGTCTCGCGCAGGTCGGCCTCATCGACGGCGGCGGCCAGCAGGATACGGTCGCGGCTATCGCCGCCGCCCAGTTCGCCGACAGCCAGCCAGGCCTCGCGGGCCAGCGGATCGGTCGGCTCCAGATAGACGCCGCGCCCGCCGGCCAGCTGGAACTCCCCAGGCTTGCCCCGCGCCTTGGCCACCCGTTCGGGATAGGCCTCGGCCAGCATCAGGCCGGTTTCCAGCACCTTGGCGCCGGATGGACGGCCCGCCGCGCGGCTCCAGCGCTCGACCAGGGCCATGGCGTCGCGGCTTCTCGGCGAACGATCGCGGTGCAGGTTTTCCAGCCGTCGGCGCAGGTCGATATCCTTGCCGCCCAGCCCCTGCTCGGTCAGCACGGCGGCGATCTCGGCGGCCTCGCGCGCCTGGCCCGAAGCGGCGGCGCGCACGACCATGTGGGCCAGGCGCGGCGGCAGCGGCATCTCGGCCAGGGCCTTGCCGTGAGGGGTGAGATCGCCCTGCCCGTCCAGCGCCTGGATACGAGTCAGCAAGGTGCGCGCTTCGGCGAAGGCGGCCGCCGGCGGCGGGTCCAGGAAGGTCAGGCCCGACGGATCGCGCGAGCCCCAGCGAGCCAGGTCCAAGGCCAGGCGCGAGAGGTCCGCCTCCAGAATCTCGGGCCGCGCGAAGGCCGGCAGCGACCGGGTCTCGGGCTCGTCCCACAGGCGGTAGCAGACGCCGGGCTCGGTGCGGCCGGCGCGGCCCCGGCGCTGGTCGGCGGCGGCGCGGCTGACGCGGACGGTCTCCAGCCGCGTGATGCCCGAGGCTGGATCATAGCGCGGCACGCGGGCCTGGCCGGCGTCGATGACCACGCGGACGCCCTCGATGGTCAAGCTGGTCTCGGCGATCGAGGTGGCCAGCACCACCTTGCGGCGGCCGGCGGGCGCGGCCGAGATCGCCCGGTCCTGCACGGCCGGTTCCAGGGCGCCGTACAGCGGGGCGACATCGACGTCGGGCCGACGCAGGCGCTCGTTCAGCCAGCTCTCGGCGCGGCGGATCTCGCCCTGCCCTGGCAGGAAGACGAGGATCGAGCCGGTCTCCTCGGCCAGAGCCCGCTCGACGGCGCGGCCGACGCGCTCCTCCAGCCGCTGGCGCTCATCGCGGCCGAGATAGCGGGTGTCGACCGGGAACATCCGGCCTTCGCTCTCGACCACGGGCGCATCGGCCAGCAGCGAGGAGATCCGCGCCCCATCCAGCGTCGCCGACATGATCAGCAGCCGCAGGTCGTCGCGCAGCACGCTCTGGACGTCCCGGGCGAACGCCAGGCCCAGGTCAGCGTCCAGGCTGCGCTCATGGAACTCGTCGAACAGCACGGCGGCGACGCCGTCCAGGCCCGGATCGTCGAGAATCATCCGTGTGAAGACGCCTTCGGTGACCACTTCGATGCGGGTCCTGGCGGAAACCTTGGACTGCAGGCGCACCCGGAAGCCGACCGTCTCGCCGACGACCTCGCCCAGATTCGCCGCCATGCGCGAGGCGGCGGCGCGCGCGGCTAGGCGGCGGGGCTCCAGCACGATGATCTTGCGGCCCTGGACCCACGACTCGTCCAGCAGCGCCAAGGGAACGGCCGTGGTCTTGCCCGCGCCGGGCGGCGCGACGAGAACGGCGGTCTCCCGTTCGGCAAGGGCGCCTTTCAGCGCCGGAAGGGCCTCGAAAATGGGCAACATCGCGCCCGCTTTAGCGGTCGGGCCGCCCGCAGCCAAGCACCGCTGGACTAGTCAGGACGCGGGAGAACATTTACGCGCATCCGCGGCTCCACCTTGACCCCATGCTCATAAACGGGTCACGGTCCGCAAAATTTTCTAAAGGCGACCCCCGGGGGGAGTCTTGCCTAATCAGGAGGAACTATGTGGCGCGTTAAATCGCTTGATGCGATCCTAGCGACGGCTGAGAAAAAATCCCTTCACCGCTCGCTTGGTCCCGTGCAGCTGACGCTGCTGGGTGTCGGCGCGATCATCGGTACGGGTATCTTCGTTCTGACCGCCGCCGCCGCCCAGAAAGCCGGTCCCGGCATGGTCTGGAGCTTCGTGATCGCCGGCGCCGTCTGCGCCTTCGCCGCGCTCTGCTACTCCGAACTGGCCTCGATGGTCCCCGTCTCGGGCTCGGCCTACACCTATTCCTACGCCGTCATGGGCGAACTGCTGGCCTGGATGGTCGGCTGGGCGCTGATCCTGGAATACGCGGTCGCCGCCAGCGCCGTGTCGGCCGGCTGGTCCGGCTACTTCCTCGGGCTGATCGAGAACGCGCTAGGGTTCCACTGGCCCGACCTGCTCCGACAAGGTCCGACCTGGTCGATGAACGGCTTCATGCCGGCCGCGGACTTCAGCCACGGCATCGTCAACGTCCCGGCCATCATCGTGGCCCTGGCCGTGACCGCCCTGCTGGTTCTCGGCACCACCGAAAGCGCCCGCGTCAACGCGATCCTGGTGGCCATCAAGGTCACCGCCCTGACCGTGTTCATCGTCATGGCCCTGCCCGTCCTGAAGACCGGCAACTTCTCGCCCTTCACCCCGAACGGCTGGTTCGGCCCGGCCGGCACCACCGGCATGGGCGTGGTCGGCGCCGCCGCCTCGATCTTCTTCGCTTACGTGGGCTTCGACGCCGTCTCGACGGCCGCCGAAGAGACCAAGAACCCGCAGCGCAACGTGCCGATCGGTCTGATCGGCTCGCTGGCCCTCTGCACGATCTTCTACCTGCTGGTCGCGGCCGGCGCGATCGGCGCCGTCGGCGCCCAGCCGGTGCTCGGCGCGGACGGTTCGGCCGTCCAGCCCGGCTCGGCCGCCTTCACCGCCGCCTGCGCCCTGGCCGCCAACAAGGAAGCCCTGGTCTGCTCGAACGAGGCCCTGGCCCACGTCCTGCGCCAGATCAACTTCCCGGTCCTGGGCAACCTGCTGGGCCTGGCCGCCAACCTGGCCCTGCCCTCGGTCATCCTGATGATGATCTACGGCCAGACCCGCATCTTCTTCGTCATGGCCCGCGACGGCCTGCTGCCGGAGAAGCTCGCGACCATCCACCCGAAGTTCAAGACGCCGCACATCGTGACCATCTTCACGGGCGTGTTCGTCGCCGTGGCCGCCGCGTTCTTCCCGGTCGGTCAGCTGGCCGACATCTCGAACTCGGGCACCCTGTTCGCCTTCTTCATGGTGGCGATCGCGGTGATGGTGCTGCGCAAGAAGGATCCGGACCGTCACCGTCCGTTCCGCACGCCGTTCGTGTGGGTCGTGGCTCCGATCGCCCTGATCGGCTGCGCGGTGCTGTACTTCAACCTGCCGTTCGAAGCGATGATGGTCCTGCCCGTCTGGGGCGCGCTGGGCCTGGTGATCTACTTCGCCTACGGCTTCCGCAAGAGCCACGTCGGCCGCGGCCTGCGCGGCGAAGTGCACGAACTGGACGACGACGCTCCGCCCACCGGCATCCCCGGCGCGGAATGATCTTGATCTGCGGCCGCTAGGCTTTAGGTCAAAGAGGGCGGGCGCTTCGGCTCCCGCCCTTTTCTTTTGGAAGGTCGCTCCATGTCGATGCCCATCGCCGCCGTGATCGCGCCGGTCACGCCGCTGCAGCAGAACTGCACGATCGTCTGGTGCACCAAGACCATGAAGGCCGCCGTCATCGATCCGGGCGGCGAGATCGACCGTCTGCTCAAGGCCCTGGCCGACAAGGGCCTGACGCTTGAGAAGATCTGGATCACCCACGGCCACATGGACCACGCCGGTGGCGCCGCCGAGCTGAAGGTCCGCACCGGCGTGCCGATCGAGGGCCCGCACCAGGACGACCAGTTCTGGATCGACCAGATCCAGCAGTCCGGCGAGATGTACGGCATGCCCGAGGCGCGGATCTTCGTGACCGACCGCTGGCTGACCGACGGCGACACCGTCACCCTGGGCGAGACCGAGTTCGAGGTCTTCCACTGTCCCGGCCATACGCCCGGCCACGTGGTGTTCTTCCACCGCGAGACCAAGTTCGCCCAGGTCGGCGACGTGCTGTTCCAGGGCTCGATCGGGCGGACGGACTTCCCGCGCGGCAACCACCAGGACCTGATCGACTCGATCACCCAGAAACTGTGGCCGCTGGGCGAGGACGTCCGCTTCGTGCCGGGCCATGGGCCGATGTCGACCTTCGGGGCCGAGCGCCGCAACAATCCGTTCGTCGCCGACCGGGTGGTGGCGGCTATGCAGTCGCAGGGCGAGGCCTATCAGGCTCCGAAGAACCATTCGCCAGGCTGAGGAGATCCGGCCCGTTCAAGGGGGGAAGTACGGGCCGGATCTCTTGCCGTCGGTGCGTCGGGTGGGGGATGACGCGCCGCTGGTGCGACGTTGGATCGCATGACCGGGTTGCGTCGCTGTTGCAGGCGTGAAATCTGAGCGTGACGGGGACGTGACAGGAAAATCACATGGAAAACCTCCAAAGCACTGTCCAGAGCGACGCCGACACCCAGAGAGGGGCCGCTCCACGCATCCTGATCGTCGATGACGATCCGGGCATCCGCGACGTCGTCTCGGATTTCCTCAGCCGCCACGGCTACGCCGTCGAGACGGCCCAGGACGCCCGCACCATGGAACAGGTGCTGGCGCGCGGTCCGATCGACCTGATCGTGCTGGACATCATGCTGCCCGGCGAGGACGGCCTGGCCATCTGTCGCCGCCTGTCGTCGGCCAATGACGGACCGGCGATCATCATGCTCTCGGCCATGGGCGAGGACACCGACCGCATCGTTGGCCTGGAACTGGGCGCCGACGACTACCTGCCCAAGCCCTGCAATCCGCGTGAGCTGCTGGCTCGCGTCCGCGCCGTGCTGCGCCGCCGCCAGGAGCCGCGCACGGTCGATGACGCCATGGGCGCGGCCTGCGAGTTCGCCGGCTGGCGCCTGGATCTCGTCCGCCGCGAACTGCGCTCGCCGCAGTCGGTGGTGGTCAACCTTTCCAGCGGCGAATTCTCGCTGCTGCGCGCCTTCGTCGAACGGCCTCAGCGGGTCCTGACCCGCGACCAGCTGCTGGACTTGGCTCGCGGCCGCGACAGCGACGCCTATGACCGCGCCATAGACGTCCAGATCAGCCGTCTGCGCCGCAAGCTGGACGACGGCGGCGGCAGCGAGCTGATCCGCACGATCCGCAGCGAAGGCTACATGTTCACCGCCAAGGTCGTGCGCACCCCATGACCCTGTTCCGGCGCGGCGCGCCGCTGTTCGTCCAGGCCCTGGGGCTGGTGATCGTCACCCTGGTGGCGGCCCAGTTGATCGCCATCGCGGTCATCTTCACCCTGCCGCCGCCGCCGCCCGAGTTCTATCGCTCCAGCGAGATCGCGCGCGCCCTGAAGACCGGCCAGCCCGTGCAGCCGCGCGACGGCCGCCTGCTGGTGGTCAAGCAACGCGTCACCCTGCACGCCATGGGCCAGGACACGCCGCGGCGCGTCGACTTCAAGTTGGATATCAGCCGCGCCGTCGACGTGCCGGTGAACCGCATCGAGCTGCAGATCGACAACGGTCCGCGCTTCTTCGTGCGCCGCACGCCGGTGACGCCGCCCAAGCCCGATGGCCCGCCGCGCGGTCCAGGGACCCGCGAACCGTTCGCCCGCGAAGGCGGCGGCCCCGGAGGCCCGGGCGGTCCGCCCGGCGCGCGCGGCAAGGGCGGCGACGAACCGCTGATCTTCGGCGACTTCAAGCTGGGCGTGCGCCAGAGCGACGGCCGCTGGCTGGTGGTCGAGCCCAAGCCGACCTTCCGCTTCGACAGCTGGCAGCAACGGGTGCTGCTGATCCTGATCCTGTCGGTGATCGCCGTGACGCCGCTGGCCTGGCTGTTCGCCCGCCGCCTGGCCCAGCCGATCACCGCCTTCGCCGACGCCGCCGAACGCCTGGGCAAGGACCCCCGCACCCCGCCGCTCAGCATCAGCGGCTCTGGCGAGGTGGTCGCCGCCGCCGCCGCCTTCAACATGATGCAGGAACGCCTGCGCCGTTACGTCGAGGACCGCACCGCCATGGTCGGGGCCATCGCCCACGACCTGCGCACGCCCCTGACCCGTCTGAAGTTCCGCATCGAGGCCGTGCCCGACGACATCCGGCCCAAGCTGGCGGCGGACATCGACCAGATGGAGGCGATGATCGCCGCCACCCTGGGCTTCGTGCGCGACACCCAGCGCCCGGCCGAACGCACCAAGCTTGAGCTCTCCTCCCTGGTGGAGAGCGTCATCGACGAGGCCGCCGAGACGGGCGGCGACGCCACGGTCGAGCGGACCGAGAAGACCGTGATCGAAGGCGATCCCGTGGCCCTCAAGCGCCTGGTCGCCAACCTGGTGGAGAACGCGCTCAAATACGGCGTGCGGGCCCGGGGCCGAGTCTATGCCGAGGACCACATGGCGATCATCGAGGTCGACGACGACGGTCCTGGCATCCCCTCCGGCGAGCTGGAGCGGGTGTTCGAGCCCTTCTATCGCGGCGAACCCTCGCGCAACCGCGAGACGGGCGGCAACGGCCTGGGCCTGGCGGTCGTCCGCTCCCTGGCCCGCGCCCATGGCGGCGACGTCACCCTGGCCAACCGTCCCGGTGGCGGGCTGCGGGCCTGCGTGCGGTTGCCGGCCTAAGCAATTACGGCGGAAACGGACGGATTTGTTGCGGCGCCGCAAGCCGGGACGCCGGGCCTGACATCGCCGGGACATCCGGCTCGGCTTCAAAGCTTGGCTGGATGGAGATTTCCCGAATGATGCTTCGCTCGCTTGGCCTGACCGCCGTCCTCGCCGCCACCCTGGCCGCCTGCGCCAGCGCGCCGCCGGAGCGTCCCGAAGGTCATCGCGGTCCCGGCGGACGGGGCGGCCCGCCCGGCGAAGGCGGTGCGCCGCCGATGTCCAACCTGCCGCAGCTGTTCATCAGCCCGGCCGGCGAGCCTTTCCGCGCTCCGCCCGGCGCGCCCTACCCGATCGCCGACTGGTTCGCCGGGGCCGACGCCAATCATGACGGCGCCCTGAGCCGCGACGAGTTCGTGGCCGACTCCGTGCGCTTCTTCGGCGTGGTGGACGCCGACCACAACGGGGTCATCGACGGCTTCGAGGTCGCCGCCTACGAACAGCACATCGCCCCCGAGATCATCGGCGGCGCGGCCCCTGGATCGATGCGGCGCGGTCCGCGCGGCCTGGGCGGCGGTCAGGACGGCCCCGACGATCGCGAGGACCAGATGGCCGTGGGCCGGCGCAAGGAGACGACCAACGTCCTGCAGGGCGCCTCGCTGTTTGGCCTGATCGCCGAGCCGGAACCGGTCATGGCCGCCGACGGCAATTTCGATCGCCGCATCACCAAGGACGAGGCCATCAAGGCGGCCAAGACGCGCTTTGCCCTCCTCGACACCGACAAGGACGGCCTGCTGAAGCTGGCCGAGCTGCCCAAGACCCCGGTCCAGGGCGGTCTCCGCCCCGGCGCGGGCAAGGGCGGCGGCAAGGGCGGTCAGATGGGCGGCCGTGGGCGTGGCGGCGGCGGTCGTCGGGGCGGCGGCGGCGGCATGCCGCGCGGCTAGCCGCCGACCAGGCTGGCGATGATGTTGATGCCCAGCGCCAGGATGGCGGTGTTGTAGAAATAGGCGGCGGCCGCGTGGGCGGTCACCAGCTTGCGCAGCTTCGAGGTCAGGATGCTGTTGTCCGAGACCTGGAAGGTCGCGCCGACGCTGAAGGCCAGATAGGCGAAGTCCATGTAGCTGGTCGGCGGCTCGCCCGGGAACCCGATGCCCGGCTTGCTCTTGCCGTCGCCGAAATTGCGGTGGGCGTAGTGCAGCACGAAGGCCGACTGCAGCACCAGCCATGACAGCACCAAAGTCGCGCCCGCGCAGACGGTGACGAAAGCCTTGGCGTCACCTCCGGAGTGCTTGGCGGCGATCATGGCGTCGACCACCGCCCACAGGCTGGCGGCGATGGCGGCCAGCACGATCAGCAGCAGGACCGGAACCCCCTCGTCCTCCTGAGCGGCGCGCGAGCGGACCTCGGCCTCGTCGGCCTTCAGAAACAGCGCCCACGTGGTCAGCAGATAGACCAGCGCCGCGGCGTCCCAGCCCAGCAGAAGGTGCGCCGCATGGGGCGCGCCCAAATATTTCGCCGTCAGCCACACAGCGATTCCAGCGCCTTGCGCGGCGGCTAGACGCCAGTGCGACGCGGCGCGATCGACCATGTGTTTGGTCTTGCGAGCCATTCTCCGGCGACTCCTCAAACGGGGACAAGTCCCTGTGCGGTGTAATTAGTGCGAACTCACGGTGAACCGAAAGCCCGTTCGCTGGTTACTTCACCGGAACGCGCAGGAAACGACGCCAGTGACCGACCCAGACACCCCGCCTCCGCCCGAGCCCAAATCGCCCGAGTACGAGCCCGGTGTCGTCCCCGTCGAGGAGCCCCCCACCTCGCCGCCGGTCGATCCAGGGGACGACCGTCCCTATGACGCCTGACCCTTGCTCGTGCCGCCTGTGACCAGACTTAGGAGCCCCACATGGACACCGATAGCGAACGTCCCCGCGGTCGTCGCGGTTTCGCCGCCATGGATCCGGAACGCCGCCGGGAGATCGCCAGGAAGGGCGGAGCTAGCGTGCCCAGTGAAAAGCGCAGCTTCGCCAAGGATCGGGATCTCGCGGCCAACGCCGGCCGCAAAGGCGGATCTTCTTCACGCGGCGGTCGCCCCGGCGAACGCGTACTGTAGAAGTTGATCGACCCACGAACTTGACGCGCCGGTCCCGAATTCTCGGAACCGGCGCGTTTTCGTGCGTCTAAGAGCAGGCCGGTCCCGAATTCTCGGAACCGGATTTTGTCGTGCGTGGGCGTTAACGCGCCCCCCGTCAGGCGGTGAGCGCGTAGACCGCGAAGGTCGGGTCCTCGCTGACCCAGCGCTGAGCGACGGTCCAGCCGGCGCGGCGAGCGATCTCTTCGAACGCCTCGGGCCGGTACTTGTGCGAGTTCTCGGTGTGGATGGTTTCACCGGCAGCGAACCGGAAGCCGTAGTCGCCGACCATGACGATCTGGTCGCGCGTGCTTTCCAGATGCATCTCGATGCGGCTGTCCTCGGCGTTCCACACCGCCTTATGGGCGAAGGCGGCCGGATCGAAGTTGCCGCCCAGTTCACGGTTGATGTGGACGAGGACGTTGCGGTTGAACGCCGCCGTCACGCCTTGAGCGTCGTCATAGGCCGGGATCAGCACCGCAGGGTCCTTGGCGACGTCGGCCCCGACGATGAACAGCGAATCCTCGCCTAGCAGGACTCTGGCCTGGCGCAGCACGGCCTCGGCCTCATCGGGCGCGAAGTTGCCGATCGTCGAGCCGGGGAAGAAGCCGACGGGCGTATGGCCCTTGGCGCCGTCGGGCAGGTTGATGGCCTGGGTGAAGTCCTCGACCAGCGGCGCGACCGCCAGGTTCGGATAGTCCTGACGCAGGCTGGCGGCGGCCTCGTCCAGGGCCGAGGGGCTGATGTCGATCGGCGCGTAGACGGCGATCTGCGGGGCGGCGTCCAGCACGATGCGGGTCTTGGTGCTGGCCCCGCTGCCGAACTCGACCAGCACGGCGTTGTCAGGAATGCGGGCGGCGATCTCCGGTGCGATCTGGCGTAGCAGCGCCGTCTCGGTGCGGGTCAGGTAGTATTCCGGCAGCTCGCAGATCGCCTCGAACAGGCGCGAGCCCTCGGCGTCGTAGAAGTACTTGGCCGACAGGGTCTTGGGCGTGGCCGAAAGGCCCGACACCACCTCGTCCAGGAACCGGTTGCCGGGCGTCACCGCCGACAGGCGATCATCGTCGGCCAAGCGCACGCCGCCGAACATCCAGCGGCTGCCGGGCGTGAAGAAGTTGCGATAGGTCGAGCGCGCATGGCCGGGGGGCGTGGCCTCGCAGCCGCCGCGCAGCACCATCTGGCTGACCATGAACTTGCCATTGTACTCGCCCAATGCGCCCGGCCCCGGCTTGAAGCCCGGATAGGCGCTGTAGGCGCTGGCGGTCCACTGCCAGGCCGCGCCGCACAGCTGGCGCAGGGCCGACGAGACTCCGGTCGCGGTGGCGGCGGCTTCCCATTCGGCCTCGGTCGGCAGACGACGGCCGGCCCAGGCGGCGTAGGCGGCCGCCTCGTAGTAGCTGACATGGACGACCGGCGCGTTCGGATCGACCGGATGGCGGCCGCGCAGGGTCATGGTGGTCCAGGCGCCGGTCTCGTCGCGTCGCCAGTAGCCCGGGGCGTCCCAGCCCTCCTCATTGACCTTGGCCCAGCCTTCGGAGAGCCACAGGTCGGCGCGGCCATAGCCGCCGGCCTCGATGAAGGCCAGCCACTCGCCGTTGGTCACCAGGCGGTCGGACAGACGGAACGGCGCGACATAGGTCTTGTGGCGCGGCCGCTCGTTGTCGAAGGCGAAGCCGCTTTCGCAGGCCCCGATCTCGACCAGGCCGCCCGCGAAGCGGTGGAAGCGCTGCGGACCCGCGTCCGGGCGCGGCGTCACGGGGCCGGCCTGATAGGCCGGGCTCAGCGGCGACTGGGCGAAGAGGTGCAGGATGTCCATGAGGATCAGCTCCTGATGCTGCTCCTCGTGGTTCAGGCCCAGCTCCAGCCGCTCGCGGATCTCCGGCGTCAGCGGGCCGGCCAGCAGGCGCGTCATGGCCGCATCGACATGAGCGCGATAGGCGCCAACTTCCTGGGCCGAGGGCCGGGTCAGCAGACCGCGCTGCGGGCGGGGCTGCCGGGGACCGACAGCTTCGTAGTACGAGTTGAAAAGATAGCCGAAGCGCTCGTCATGCACCGCGTAGCCGGGCAGATACGGCGTCAGCAGGAAGGTCTCGAAGAACCAGGTCGTATGCCCCCGGTGCCACTTGGCCGGGCTGGCGTCGGGCATCGACTGGGCGGACTGGTCCTCGGGCGACAGCGGCGCGGCCAGCATCTCGGTGCGACGCCGGACCTGGCGATAGAGGTTGGTCAGAACGTCCGCCGAGGCGTCGGCGAAATCCATCGCGGGCTGTTCGTCCGGGATCATGGTGGCTCCTGCGAGCTAAAGCGGCGCTGGGCCAAGGCCCCAGTCGTCGTCAACGTTCCGAGAACTTCGGTGTTCCACCCCGTCGTGACAACCACATGGGACCTCGCATGCTGCCACGCTATGGCAGCAGCCCGTCCGCAAGCTTGAACGCAGCTGCCTCAACCGGACAAATTTTTTGACTGTGGGCTAGAGGGAGATCGCTCGCGGGAACGTCTACCAAACGGAGGACGCCAACTAGCCCCTTACGGTTGGTGCGCCTGCCGGTCGGGGAATTGAGCAGCTCCGACCGGCGCAACTCCCCTTCCCTTTGCCTCTAGTCCTTCAGCGGCGCGTCCAGCAGGCCGCTCAGCACGCCTTGCAGCACCTCCGTGGCGCGCTTGGGCGACAGGTCCTGGTCGCGGCGCAGGCGGTGCCAGGCGTCGAAGCTGAGCAGCATGTCCATGGCCTCGAAGCGCATGCGGTCCTTGGCCAACTCCGGCGGCAGCTGCAGACGCAGGATCTCGCGCGAAATCTGCACCATCTTGGCGTTCTCGACGGCCAGGGCGGGCGACTGGAAGCGGTGGACCTCCGAGGCGCGCTTGAACGGTCCGATCTTCTCGTAGGCCCAGCCCCGGCGCTCGACCAGTTCCAGCACCCGATCGCGCCAGGTCTCGCCCTTGAACGGCGTATGGACCAGGGCCATCAGCTCGGTCTCGATCACCGCCGACATCTCGCGATACAGGCTGTCCAGGTCGTTGAAGTGGCGGAAGACCGTGCGCAGGCCGACATCAGCGCGGGCGGCGACCAGTTCGGCGGCGGGCGAGACGTCGCCTTCGCGCACCAGATCCAGCATGGCCTGGACGATGCGGGCGCGACTGTCCTGCGAGCGCTTGCGACGGCCGTCGATCGCCGCCTCAGGATTGGCGTCCGCTCCCGAACGAAGATTACGCACGACGGAACTCACGGCCCTCGGCCCTCCCACCCAGGACCCTTGATTAGACCCGTGGCGCGCCGACCACCACCTCAAAGCTTCAGGAGGTCGAGCCGGTTGGACCATTTGATCTCGGACGAACCCGCGGGCAACGTGGCGAAGTCCCCGTCGCGGCCCACCTTCATCGGCCCACCGAAGATCTCGCGCGAGCGGCCCAGGAACGGCCCCTCCAGGGCGCGGACCGGCAGCGGCGGGATGATGTGATAGAACAGCACCGCCTTGACCCCCGCCGTCTTGGCCTCGCCGGCCACCGTCTCCGGCGCGGTGTGGTAGCTGAGGATATCGTGGAAGATGTGGGCGTAGTTGCTGCGCCCCGCCTTCTCCGCAACCTCCTGCTGGATGGCCACCAGGTTCGGCGACAAGCCCTCGTGGACCAGCAGGTCGACGCCCTTGGACGCCTTGACCAGCCGATCGGACGGCCCGGTGTCGCCGCTGATCACGGCGGTGCGGCCCTTGTACTCGAAGCGATAGGCCACGGCCGGATGGACCGGGTCGTGTTTGACCGGGAAGGCCCAGACCTTCAGGCCGGGCTTCTCCAGCACCAGCAGGTCGGGCCCGTTCGGATCGGCCGTGAATTCGTGCGCGACGCCGCCGAAGCCCGAGGGCGGCATGACCGCCTCGCCGTGGTGGGCGATCCGGTAGCCGCGATCCAGGGTGTAGGCGTCGGTGAAGCCCTTCACGACCTCGGCCAGGCCTGGCGGCCCATAGAGCGGCAGCGGCGCGTGCGTGGCCCCGCCACCCCAGCGCTGCAGCATCAGCTCGCCCAGGTCGGCGATGTGGTCGGAGTGGTAGTGGGTGACGAAGGCCGCGGTCAGCCGGGGCGGCGGCAGGTTCATCAGCAGCAGATTGCGGGTAGAGCCCGAGCCGGAATCGACGACGAACAGGTCCTTGCCCGCCACCACCGCCACGCAGGGTCCCGCCCGGTTGGGGTCGGGCATCGGCGCGCCGGAGCCGCAGAGGCCAACGTGCAGCCCGTCCGGCAACTCGGCCAGGGGATCGGTCGCCAGGGCCTCCTGATAGACCCGACGCATCCCCGCCTCGGCGATGTGAGCACGGAACAGCCACGCCAGACCCAGGGCGACGATGGCCACGCACGCCACGGCGCCCAGCCCGATCCAAACCTTGCGCATGCGTCCCTCCCAGAACTTGACCCGAAGGCTTCATAATGACACTCATAATGTCAATATAAATCCGCCGGACCACTGGCGACGGGAGATCACGATGGACGTGTTGCGGACGCCGGACGAACGGTTCGAGGGCTTGGCCGACTGGCCCTTCGCCCCGCGCTACACCCCCATCGTGGACGCCGACGGAACCCAGCTGCGCATCCACCATGTCGATGAGGGCCCCCAAGACCAGCGGCCGATCCTGCTGATGCACGGCGAGCCGTCGTGGGCCTATCTGTACCGCAAGGTGATCGCCGACCTCTCCGCGCGCGGCCGGCGGGCGATCGCGCCCGACCTCATCGGCTTTGGCCGTTCCGACAAGCCGGCCGCGCGCGACGACTACACCTATGAGCGGCACGTGGCCTGGATGAGCGACTGGCTGGTCCGCAACGAGCTGACCGACATCGTCCTGTTCTGCCAGGACTGGGGCGGCCTGATCGGCCTGCGCCTGGTGGCGGCCTTCCCCGAGCGGTTCGCGGCCGTGGTGGTCTCCAACACCGGTCTGCCGGTCGGTTCGGGCAAGAGCGCCGGCTTCGAGGCCTGGCTGAACTTCAGCCAGAACGCGCCGGAGCTGCCGATCGGCTTCATCCTCAATGGCGGCACGGCGCGCGATCTCTCCGACGCCGAGCGCGCGGCCTATGATGCGCCCTATCCCGACGAGACCTACAAGGCCGGCGCACGGATATTCCCGGCCCTGGTGCCGATCACGCTCGAGCACGCCTCGGTGGCCGAGAACAAGGCCGCCTGGACGGTGCTGGAGACCTTCGACAAGCCGTTCGTCACCGCCTTCAGCGACGCCGACCCGATCACCCGCGGCGGCGAGGCGGTGTTCCAGTCGCGCGTCCCCGGGGCCAAGACCGTGGCCCACACCACGCTGAAGGGCGGCCATTTCATCCAGGAGGACAGCCCGTCGGAGATCGCGGCGTTGCTGGACGACCTGGTCGCCAAGCTGGCCTAACGCTCGCGATAGACCGTCCGGAACCCGATGTGCAAGGCCCCGCCATCGGGTGGTCCGGGCGTGCGGGCGGCCGGGCGATAGCGGAAGCAGAAGTCGTCGGCGCACAGGAACGAGCCGCCCTTGATCACGTGCTTGGGCGTGTTTGGCTCGTCGGGGTCGAGGGCGCGGACCTGCGGCGGCCCGCCGGTCTCGATGACGTTGGCCGGCTCCAGGCCCGGCTTGAACCAGTCCTTGGTCCACTCCCAGACATTGCCGGCCATGTCCACGAGGCCGTAGCCGTTGGGCGGATAGCAGCCGACCGGCGCGGGCTGCGCCTTGTAGCCGTCGGTCCCCAGATCCTGGGCCGGGAACACGCCCTGCCAGGTGTTGGCCCGCGGATGCTGGGGGTCCTGAGGCTGGTCGCCCCAGGCGTAGCGCTTGCCCACCAGACCGCCCCGCGCGGCGTATTCCCACTCGGCCTCGGTCGGCAGATCGCGGCCCAGCCACTGGGCGTAGGCCATGGCGTCTTCCCAGGCGATGTGGACCACCGGCCAGGCCTCGCGACCCTTGATGCTGGAACGCGGCCCCTCCGGGTGACGCCAGTCCGCGCCGGGGATCACCCGCCACCATTGCGAGGGATCGTCCGACCTCGCCGCCTTCGCCCCCACGAAGACAAGCGAGGCCGGACGCCGCTGCGCCGCCGACAACTGGGCGTAGCGCGCGGGGTCGAGCGGTCGCTCGGCCAGGGTGCGGTATCCCGTGGCCTCGACGAACCGCGCGAAGGCGGCGTTGGTGACTTCCGTGCGGTCGATCCAGAACGGCGCGACCTTGACGACCTGAGGAGGTCCCTCCTCCGCCCGCATCGCCGCCGCGCCCATGGCGAAGTCGCCGCCGGCGATCTTGATCATGCCGGCCGTGCGGTGAACGGGATCGGCTATGGGCAAACCCGTCAGACAAGCCTTCGGCGCCGGCTTGCAAGCCGCCAACGCCAGAAGCATCAGGACCGGAAGCGCCCTCAATTGTCCCAATAGACGTACTCGTCGCTGGCCTTGGCCTTCTGGCCGCCCGGATGGTCGATATAGAAGGCCCCGGAGATCAGCGAGGGCCAGGCGGGCTTGGCCATCTGGCCGTCCAGCTGCGCCAGCGTCGCCTGCAACTCGCGAAGCTTGTCCGGCCGCGTCTTGGACAGATCGTGGCGCTCGGTCGGGTCGGTATTGAGGTCGAACAGCCAGACCTTGTTCGGCTCCTGGGCGACCTGCAGCTTCCAGCCGCCGGCCATCACCGTCTTGTAGCGGCCCGAGCGCCAGTACATGGCCTTGTGCGGGTCGCCGGCGGCCTTGCCCTTCACGAACGGCACGAGATCGACGCCATCGATGACCCGGTCCTTGGGCGAGGTCGCGCCGGCCGCGCCGGCGGCGGTGGCGAAGATGTCCACGTGGCCCACCGGGCTGCGATAGACCGCCCCCGCCGGCAGCTGGCCGGGCCAGCGCAGCAGGAACGGCACGTGGATGCCGCCCTCGAAGAAGGTCGCTTTCCAACCGCGATACGGCCGGTTGATGTCGGGCAGGCCGATATAGTTCGCGCCGCCGTTGTCGGAGGTGAAGATCACCAGGGTGTTGTCGTCCAGGCCCTTGTCCTTCAGCGCCTGCAGCACCCGGCCGATGTTGCGGTCCAGGTTGCGGACCATGGCCGCATAGACCCGCAGGCGGTGATCCTTGATCTGGCTCAGCGCATCATAGTCGGCCTTGGGCGCCTGCAGCGGCGTGTGGACAGCGTTGTAGGCCAGGTACAGGAAGAACGGCCGGTTCCTGTTGGCGTCGATCGACTTGATGGCCTCGTCCGTCAGGTAGTCGGTCATGTAGCTGGACGGGTGGAACATCTTGCTGCCGTTGTACTGCACGGCATAAGGCAGAGCGCCCCACAGGAACTTGTCGATCGGATCCCAGTCCTGGCGGGACTCCTCGACCGACGGATCGCCGACCGGCGCGAACAGCGAGGCGCCGGCCATGAAGCCCAGGCTCTCGTCGAAGCCCTGATCCTCGGGCCGCGAGCCCTTGACCCCGCCCAGGTGCCACTTGCCCAGGTGGACGGTGTGGTAGCCGCGCGTCTTCAGGGCCTCGGCGATGGTGATCTCGGTGGAGGGCACCGCCTCGGTGCTGTCATCCTTGGGCGTGTTCTTCACCTCGTCCTTGTTGAAGTGCGAGGGGTGCATGGGATCGCCCTGATGGCCGCCGACCACGCGTGAGAACGCGACCGGCGTGGGCGTGAACTCGAAGCCGAAGCGGGTGGCGTAGCGGCCCGTCATGATCGCCGCGCGCGACGGGGCGCAGGTGGCGTTGCCGGCATAGCCGTTGGCGAAGGTGACGCCCTGGTGGGCGATGGAGTCGATGGCCGGGGTCGGCACCGTCCCACCCGCGACGCCGCCGCCGTTCAGGGTGATGTCGTTGTAGCCGAGGTCGTCGGCCAGGATGAACACCACGTTCGGCGGCCGCTGGCCCGCCGGAGTCGCAACGGGCCCCTGGGCCCAGGTCACCGCGTGGTTGGCCTCGATCTTCGGTTGCCGGGATTTGGCGATGGCGATGATCAGGTCGAAGCGGAAATGCCATGCCGCCGCGCCGGCCGCGACCAGCACCACGACGATCCCCACGAGCGGTTTCCAGGCCTTCACGCGCGCCTCCTTCTTATCGTTGCGCGGAGCATATATTGACATTCATCGTGCCGCTAGATGTCATGTCCCCGACAGTTCGGAGACAACCCCCATGTCCCTGCGCACCCAGATCATGCGAAGCGTCACCACCGCCCTGACCAGTCCGGCTCGCCGCCGGATAGCCCGGGACATGGCCGCCGTCTCCGCCCGCCTGCGCGGCGAACGCCCGACCGTCCGCTATTTCCACCAGGCCGACGATCCCTATTCGCATCTGGCCGTGCAGATGCTGCCCCGCTTGCGGGCCCGCTATGGCGTGGAGGTCGAGCCCTGTCTCGTTCCGCCGCCTGAGGACTCGGCCGCCCCCGACCGCGAGCGCCTGCGCGCCTATGGCCTGCGCGACGCCGCCCGCCTGGCCCGCGCCCGGGGCCTGGGCTTTCCCGCCTATGCCAAACTGCCCTCGGACGAGGACGTGCGGCGCTTGCAGGCCGTGCTGGCCGACGCGTTGGAACGCGGCCTGTTCGAGGACGTAGCCTCGGCGGCCGGCGCGGCCCTATGGTCGGGCGACACCAAGACCCTGGCCGGCATGGCCGCCTGGGCCAGCGGCCAGGAGCCGGACCAGTGCGCCCTATTGCTGAGCGCCGGCCAGCAGCGCCGCGCCCGATTGGGCCACTATCTGGGCGGCATGTTCCACTTCGAGGGCGAGTGGTTCTGGAGCGTCGATCGCCTGGGTCATCTGGAAGCCCGTCTCGCCGCCCGGGGCCTTGACCGCGAACCCGGGACACCGCCACTGGCTCCGTCCCTGGAGCCGAGCCTGGCCGCATCGGCCGGCCCTGGCCCGACGATCGAGGCCTGGTTCTCGTTCCGCAGCCCCTACTCCTGGTTGGTCCTGCCGCGTATCCGTCAACTGGCGGAGGCCCATGGCGCGAAGCTGAAGCTGCGGCCGATCCTGCCGATGGTCATGCGAGGCCTGGCCGTACCGCGCGTGAAGACCCTCTACATCGCGCTCGACTGCAAGCGCGAGGCCGAGCGCCTTGGCCTGCCGTTCGGCAAGATCGTCGATCCCGTCGGCGCCGGGGCCGAGCGAGCGCTGGCGGTGCTGCACCACGCGATCGACCTGGGCCTTGGGGAAGCGTTCGCCGAGTCGGGCCTGAAGGCCGCCTTCGCCGACGGCCTGGCCCTGGCCGAGGATGACGGCCTCTACGCCGCCGCCCGCCGCGCCGGCCTCAACGACGCCCAGACCGCCACCGCCCTGGCCGACGACAGCTGGCGCGACCGCGTGGAGCGCAATCGCTCCGCCCTGCTGGACGCCGGCCTGTGGGGAGCGCCCAGCTTCCGGGTGTTGGGCCATGAGGCGCACTGGGGCCAGGACCGCCTCTGGATGCTGGAAGACGATATCCGCGCTGCCATGGCCCCGCCGAAGACCCCCAATTTCGTCTATGCGCCGAACGGATTGTCCGGATAGACCGACGAACCCTTGGCGGCTTCGGTCAGCTCAGCCCGGCCGCAGATCTCCAGCGCCGTCAGGGCGTAGATCAGGGCGCTGTCGGCCAGGTCCTTCGGCGTCGGCCGCCAACGCTTCGGGCCCGTGGTGATGGCCGGCACGCGGTGCATGTTGAAGACGTTGTGGTCGCGCCACATGCTGGAATAGACCGGATTGGCGCGGGCGACGGGTTGGCCCAGGCCCAGGCGCGTGGCGCGGTCCACCGCCCCGACCAGCGGCGCGACCTCGGCCGCGTCGGCTTCAAAGCCGTGCCGCACCACGACCGGCTCGACCTCGACCCGCCCGACACCGGCCGCGCGGACCATGGCCTCCAGGGCATGCTGCACGTCGGCGGCCTTCTGGCGTGGGTTGAGGCCGACCTCCAGATAGAGGCTGACCACCTCGGTCCCGTCGCCGAACTGGAACGGCACGCCGCCCCGGATGGCGCACAGCTGCACCTTGGGCTCGGCGATCCCGCCGGCGCTCTCGTAGCGGCTCTTGGCCTCCCACTCCCGGGTCCAGGCGTGGATCGCGTCGGTCAACTTGCCGACGCGGTAGATCGGGTTCGGATGGTCGCTGGCCGCCTCGGGATGACGCAGCATGGGCGTGAAAGTCCCCTCGCCCCAAAGCCTTAGCCGGAACACCGCATAGCCGCAGCCGACGCTGGTCCAGCCGAAGTCGCAGCCCTCGGCGGCGATGGCGTAGTCGGGCGCGACACCACCATGGTGGAACAGGTAGTGGGCGCCGATATCCTTGCCGAGATACGCAAGCCCGCGATGCTCCTCGATCGGCTCGGGTCCGATCTCGCCAGGACAGGCGGTCAGGTACATCTTGCCGGCCAGGCCATAGCCGGCGGTCTTCAGCGCCTTGGCGGCGATCAGGAAGCAGCTCATCGGCCCGCGATCATTGGCGATCGGATAGCCGCGCAGCTCGCCGTCCTCCAGCCAGCAGCGCTCCCACTCCGGATCGGCCAGGGTGGCGGGGCTGTACTTGTGGACGTCGAGGTCGGGATCGCGGGTCGGGCTTTCGGTGTCGAGATGAGCGGTGAACAGCAGGTTCTTGCCGGTCCCCAGCCCGCCAGAGGTCCCGATGACGTTGAACCGGTCCTCGGTCGCCCCGACCTTGCGCGGCGAGAAGCCCTCGCGGGCCATCCAGTCATGGACGAACTGGCCGGCTTCGCGCTCCTGGCCCGAGCGGCTGGGGATGTTGCCCAGGGTCAGGGCCAGTTCGGTCAGCTCGCTCTCGTCGATGGCGGCGGCGATGGCCTCGCGATCAGCTTGCGTGACCACTAGGCGCTCCAGACGCCGACGACGCTGGCCGTGTCGGTCAGGATCGCGGTGTTGAGGTCCAGCATCTTCAGCGCCGTCGCGTGCAGGTCGGGCTCATAGGCCGCGCAGGCGTCGGCGGCGATGAAGACGTGGAAGTCGTGGTTGAAGGCGTCCTTGGCCGTGTCGGCGACGCAGCACTCGGTGGTCAGGCCGGCGATCACCAGGGTGTCGACCTCCAGGGCCTTCAACTGGACGTCGATGTCGGTATCCCAGAACGGGCTGTAGCGGGTCTTGCGGAAGATAAGCTCGTCCGACTGGGGTTGAGGCCCCACGAAGGCGCTGCCCGGCGCGCCGGCGCGGCAGAGCGCCGGGCTGGCCTCGGGATCGGCGCCGCGCCGGCGCATCCGCTCGTCCCAGACGTCGGAGTCGGTTTCCGGCGTCGTGAACAGTCCCACGAACACCACCGGGACATCCGCCGCCCGCGCGGCCTCGGCCAGGCGCTGCGCCGCCGCCAGGGCCGCCGGCACGGTCGAGAGGTCCAGCCCCCACTGACCGGTCAGCCCTTCGGGCAAGGCGAAGTCGACCTGCATGTCGATGATCACCAGCGCCGTGCGGTCGGGCGCGATCCAATGCTCGAGGTTCATGCGAACGCCGAACGCAACTGCGGCAGGATTTCGGAGCCGAACATGGCCAGGCCCTCCACATAGTCGGGGAAGATCAGCATCAGACCGTCAAGCTCGCACTCGGTCATGAAGCTTTCCACCTGCTCGCGACAGGTGGCGGGCGAACCGATCATGGTCTCGGTCATGAACGCGCCCTGCTTCTCGGCCGCGCCTTGCAGCCTGTCGGCCGGCACGCCCCAGCTGGACAGCATCGACAGGATCGCCCCCATGTCCGCGCCCTCGGCATAGCGCGTGGCCAGGGCCTGCGCCGCCGCGTCGGTCTCCGCATGGATGATCGTGCACATGGCGTAGGTGCGGACGCTCTTGCCCAGCTCGGCCGCCATCCGTTTGGCCCGGCGCGAGGCCTCGCGATGCTCGGCGCGCGAGCGGCCGCCGATGAAGCAGGCGTCGGCGTGGCGCACCGAGAACTGGAAGCCGCGATCCGACATCCCCGCGCAGATCAGCTCGGGACGCGGCTTGGCCAGGGGCTTGGGCTTGGACTGACAGTCCTTCATCGTGAAGTACGCGCCGGCGAAGTCGACGCTGTCCTCGGCCCACAGGCGCTTGACGATGGTCGTCCACTCCTCGGCCAGAGCGTAGCGGTCATCGTGGGACAGCGAATCGTCCCAGGCGCTCATCTGGTCGAACTCGGCCTTGAAGGCCCCGGCGACGATATTCAGCCCGGCTCGGCCGCCGCTGATATGGTCCAGGGTGGCGATCATCTTGGCGGCCACCGCCGGGTTTTGCAGCAGCGGGTGGACCGTCGCCCAGATGCGGACGTTCGTCGTAGCCTCGGCGATGGCGGCCATCAGGGTCACCGACTCGAGCGAGGTCCCCCAGTGGTCGGTCTCGCCGCCGAAGCCGCGGAACTTGCCCATCGACATCACGAAATCCAGCCCCGCCTGGTCGGCGACCACCGCGGCGGCGCGGTTCTGGGCATAGAGGCCGTCGAGCACCGGCGTGGCCTTGGACACGATCCAGCCGCCGTTGGCCACCGGCAGGAAGACGCCGAAATCCTTGTGCTGGGCGGGGCGATCGAACATGGCGCGGATCATCACGCGCTTCGGCGCCTCAAACAACCGCGCTTGACGCAGCGTCCGCAAGCGCCATCTGCACGCGACATATGTGCGCGCCGGGCCTTCTGCGGAAAACAAAGGCCTTGGGCGAACGGCGACCTGGGACTATCCATTCCCCAAATGCTCACCCAGACCGATGGCGCCTCCGCCGTCCCCCCGACCGAAAGCGCCGCTGAACGCGCCCGCAACCGCCGCCGCAAGCCGGTCCGGCGGCTGCGCCTCGTGCTGGCCGTGTTCGCCGTCGGCGTCAGCGCCGCCGTGATCGCCCAGGCCGCGTGGAACAGCTTCGCCTCCAACAAGCTGCAGACCCAGGCCGCCGCCTCGCCGCTGGTGCTGGACAAGCCGCGCTTCACCGGCGTGCTGAAGGACGGCCGTCCGTTCCTGATCACCGCGACCAGCGCCGAGCGCGATCCCAAGGACGAGAACCTGGTCCACCTGGTCTCGCCCGTCCTGGTGCGCGGCTACGGCCAGCCCAATTCCAGCCAGGCGGTGGCCAAGTCGGGCCTCTATCGCGAGACCGAGAACACCCTGCTGCTGACCGACGAGGTCAAGATCACCAGCGCCGAGGGCTACGACTTCGACGCCCCGCGCGCCCTGATCAACATGAAGACGGGTGAAGTCAGCGGCGATGCCGGCATCGCCGGTAGCGGTCCCAAGGGCAGCACCCAGGCCAACGCCTACAGCGTGACCGACAAGGGCGACCGGGTGAAGCTGCAAGGCCGCGTCCACACCCGGCTGGAGCGCAAGCCCTGACGTGGCCACCGCCAAACGCGTCTGCTTCCTCTACATCGCGCAACACCATCAGGTCTGGCACAGCCTGTCGGTGGCCGTCGCCATGGCCAGACGCTGGCCGGCCATCAAGGTCGAGATCGCCACGACCACGCCTGACCTGCTCGAATACGCCGAAAGCCTGGTCGCCGAGCTGGGCGGCGCGGCGATCGAGTTCGTGCTGCTGCCGCCGGCGTGGCTGCGCCGCTTCAGCAATGGCGCGCCGCCCAAGGCCCCGATGCTGATCGCCAACGCTCGTCGCCTGGCGCGCTACGACGCGGTGATCACCCCCGAACGCACCACCGCCCTGCTCCGCCGTCTCGGCGTGCGCCACCCGCTGCTGGTCTACACCCAGCACGGCGCCGGCGACCGCGAGGGTCCGTTCGAGCCGCGCCTGAAGGTCTTCGACCTGGTCATGGCCGCCGGCCGCAAGCAGCGCGACCGCATGTTGCACGAGGGCTGGGTCACCGACGACACCTGCGCCATGGTCGGTTATCCCAAGTTCGACCTGGTCGACGACCTGCCCCAGCGCGCCGTTCCGCAGTTCGACCGTCCGGGTCCGGTGGTGCTGTACAACCCGCACTTCCACGCCACGCTGGGCTCCTGGCCCAAGTGGGGCAAGCGGGTGCTGGAGTTCTTCGCGGCCAACGACCGCTACAACCTGATCTTCGCCCCGCACATCCGCCTGTTCGAGACCGCCTCCACCGAGGAGCGCGCCGCGTTCAAGGCCTTCGCCGAGCACCCGCGCATCCATGTCGACCTGGGCGGCCCGGCGGCGGCGGACATGACCTACACCAAGGCCGCCGACCTCTATCTGGGCGACGTCTCAAGCCAGATCTACGAGTTCCTGCGCACGCCCAAGCCGTGCCTGTTCCTCAACAGCAGCGACGCGTCCTGGTGCGGCGATCCCAGCTTCCACCACTGGCTGTACGGCCCGGTGCTGGAGACCATCGAGCGGCTGGGCGAGGCCCTGGACGAGGCCTTCGCCACCCACGACAACTACCGCGAGGCCCAGGTCTGGGGCATCGACGAGACGTTCGACGTCAGCAACGTCCCGGCCTCGGTGCGCGCGGCCCGCGCCATCGTCGACAAGCTGGAGCGCGTGGCATGACCGACGCGCCTGAAAAGCCGCCGCAGAATCCGCTGGCGCACGTCCTGCGCAACGCCGGCGAGCTGCTGAGCGGCCGGATCGTCAACGCCATCGTCGGCCTGGCCTATATCGCCCTGACCGCCCGCAGCCTCGGCAAGGAGCTGATGGGCGTGGTCGTGCTGATCAACGCCTTCGCGCAGTTCCTGGGCGAGGTGGCGCACTTCCAGTCCTGGCAGACCCTGATCACCTACGGCACCACGCCGGCCCTGGAGAATGACCGACCCAAGTTCCATCAGGTGCTGCGCCTGTCGCTGCTGCTGGACGGGATCAGCGGCGTGCTGGGCGTGGCCCTGGGCGTGCTGGGCTCGTGGTTCTTCTGGCGCGAGCTGCAGTGGCCCGCGGACATGAGCGGCTATGGCGCGCTCTACGCCCTGTCGATCGGGGTGATGACCTCGGCCACGGGCGTGGGGCTGCTGCGCCTGTTCGATCGCTTCCGCTATCTGGCCGGCCAGCAGGCGGTCAGCTCGTTCGTGCGAATGATCGGCTGCGGGATCTGCGCCCTGGCCGGCGCCAAGATCGAATGGTTCCTGGCCGCCTGGGCGGCCGGCACCTTCGCCTCGTTCTTCTACATCGCCGCCATCGCGGCCTGGGACCTGAACAGGCGCGGCCTGCTGAAAGGCTTCACCCTGATGGGCCCGACCAGTCAGGGTCTGCCTGGCGTCTGGCGCTTCGCCATGGCCACCAACTTCTCCAGCACCATCGACGTCGGCTTCACCCACGTGCTGACCCTGGTGGTCGGGGCCATGCTGGGCCCCGTGCAAGCGGCCTACTGGCGGATCGGCAAGCAGGTGGCCGACGGCATGGCCAAGCCAGCGCGCCTGATGGTGCCCGCCCTCTATCCCGAGCTGGCCAAGATGCGCGCCACGGGCGGACAGCAGGCGATGACCAAGCTGGCCGTACAGATCGGCCTGATCGGCGGCGGCGCGGCCGCCCTGCTGCTGCTGGTCAGCCTGGTGGCCGGCAAGTGGATTCTGGAAATCGTGATGGGCAAGGCGTTCGGCGACGCCTCTGGAGTCATGAACTGGCAGGTGGCCGCCGCGGCCATCGCCATCCTGTCCCTGCCGTTGGAGCCCATGCTTGTCTCGATGCGCGCCGCCGGCGCGGCCCTGGCCGTGCGCCTGGTGGTGGTTGTCGCCTATCTGGCGGCCCTCGTTCCCCTCATCAACACGTACGGCCTGACCGGCGCGGGCGCCGCGCTGGTTGCGTCCGCTTTGGCGATGGCCGTTGGCATGTATTTCATGGCGCGTCACAGGCTCGCCCGACTCGCGGCGGAAGAAAGCTCCGCGCGCACCGACAAAGACGATGAAAGACTATCCTATGATCACCCCCACGGCGTCTGACCGCACCGTTCGGTTCGCCGACTTCCCGACCCTGACCCAGGCTCTCGATTTCGCCGCGACCGGCGAGACGGGGATCAACCTGTATTCGCTGCGCGGCGAGCTGGTCGAAGCCCTGCCCTACGCCAAGCTGCGCGAGGAGGCCCTGGCGCTGGCCCGCCGCCTGCTGGCCACGGGCGCCAAGGTCGGCGACAGCGTGGCCCTGCTGGCCGAGACCGACGGTGACTTCGTCCGCGCTTTCTTCGCCTGCCAATATGCCGGCCTGTTGCCCGCGCCGATGGCCCTGCCGACCCCGCTGGGCGGCCGCGCGGCCTATATCGAGCAGATCAAGAACCTGGCGACGTCCGCGAAGGCGAAGATCCTGATCGGCCCCGTCGGCCTGAAAGACTGGGTGGCCGAGATCGGCGAGGCCGCGGGCCTGGAATTCGCCGGCGTCCTGGCCGACCTGCCGGAAGACGGCGGCGCGCAGCTGCCGACCATCACCCCGGAAGACCCCTGCTACCTGCAGTTCTCGTCGGGCAGCACCCGCACTCCAACCGGTGTCCTGGTGCTGCACAAGGCCCTGATGGCCAATTGCGTGGCGATCACCCGCGACGGCCTGCAGGTCGTGCCGGAAGACCGCGCCATCTCGTGGCTGCCGCTCTATCACGACATGGGCCTGATCGGCTTCCTGCTGGCCCCGCTGAGCTGCCAGATGACGGTCGACCTGCTGCCCACCGGCGCGTTCGTGCGCCGCCCGCTGCTGTGGATCGACCTGATCGGCCGCAATGGCGCGACGATCGCCTACAGCCCGACCTTCGGCTACGAGCTTTGCGCCCGCCGCGTGCAGGGCCAGCCGCTGGACAATTACGACCTCTCGCGCTGGCGCAACGCCGGCCTGGGCGGCGACATGATCCGCATGCCGCCGCTGAAGGCCTTCGTCGAGGCCTTCGAGCCGGCCGGCTTCTCGCCCAAGGCCTTCGTGGCCAGCTACGGCATGGCCGAAGCGACCTTGGCCCTGTCTATGGCCCCGCTGGGCAAGGGCCTGCGCGCCGAGACCCTGGACGTCGAGCGCCTGGAGCGTGACAACCTGGCCGTCGATGCGCCGGAAGGCTCGGACCGCGCCCGCGACTTCGCCCGCTGCGGCCCGGCCCTGCCCGACCACTTCCTGGAAGTCCGCGACGAAAGCGGCGCGGTCCTGCCCGAGCGCGGCGTCGGCCGCATCTTCGCCAAGGGCCCCTCGATCATGAGCGCCTACTTCGCCAACCCGGAGGAGAGCGCCCGCGTGCTGTCGGCCGACGGCTGGCTGGACACCGGCGACATCGGCTTCAAGATCGAGGACGAGATCGTCATCACGGGTCGCGCCAAGGACCTGATCATCCTCAACGGCCGCAACATCTGGCCGCAGGACCTGGAATGGACCGCCGATCACGAGATCGACGGCCTGCGCAGCGGCGACGTCTGCGCCTTCGCCATCCCCGCAGAGCCGGAAGACCAGATCGTGGTCCTGGTCCAGGCGCGCGGCGGCGACGCCGACACCCGCGCGGCCCTGGTCGAGCAGGTCGCCACCCTGCTGCGCACCCGCCACGGCGTCGAGGCCAAGGTGAAGCTGGTCGGCGCTCACGCCCTGCCCCAGACCTCGTCGGGCAAGCTGAGCCGTTCGAAGGCCAAGACGGCGTACTTGGCAGGGACCTACGGCGAGTAAAATGGCCGGGGTCGTCGCCGTCACCGGAGCCACGGGCTTCCTGGGCCGCCATCTGGTCCGCGCCCTGGCCCAGGACGGCTGGAGGCCCCGCGTGCTGGTGCGTCGCGACCCGATCCACTCTCTGTGGCGCGACTTCGAAGTCGAGATCGTCGCCGGCGACCTGAAAACGCCGGGCGCACTGGATCGCCTGTGCCAGGGGGCCGAGGTCGTCATCCACGTGGCCGGCCTGATCAAGGCCCCCTCGCTGGACGGTTTCAACGCCGTCAACCGCGACGGGGCCAAGGCCGCCGCCCTGGCCGCAAAGGCCGCGGGCTCACGGTTCATCCTGGTGTCCAGCCTCGCGGCGCGCGAACCCCAGCTGTCGAACTACGCCGCCAGCAAGCGCGCGGGCGAGGACGCGGTGCGCGAAGCCTACCCTTCCGCCCTGATCGTGCGGCCGCCGGCCATCTACGGTCCGGGCGACACCGAGACCCTGGCGCTGTTCGAACTGGCGGCCAAAAGCCCAGTCCTGCCGGTGCTGTCGCCCGACACCCGGATCGCCATGATCCACGTCCAGGACGCCGCGGCCAAGCTGGTCGCCTTCTGCCGCAGGCCGGTCTCGGGCCTTGTAGAGCTGTCGGATGTGCGGCGCGACGGTTACACTTGGTCAGAAATCATGACTTCGGCGGGTTCGGTGATGAATCGGACGCCTCGCCTGATCAGGTTGCCCGATAGCGCCCTGCTGCTGGGCGGAATCCTAGCGGATGCTTGGTCTTTCGCCTCGAAAACTCCGTCGGTATTCGGTTTAGGCAAAGCTAGGGAGTTGCTTCACGGCGATTGGTCCCTATCTAGCGCTCCGATGTCGGAGGGAGTACCCAGCGTATTCGGACTGGCCGACGGCTTCTTGCACACCGTCGATTGGTATCGAGAACAGGGGTGGTTACCCAAAAACATCACCGCCTAGTTCAAATATGGCGGAAATCTGACAGACTAGCCGTTACAGTAGTGTCACGGGTGGGGCTCCCGGAGGTTTGATTTAGAATGGAAACGGTGACGGATCTCAGCTTGCGCGAGATCGGGGTGGCGGCGAGCAAGGTTCTGGGGCGACCTGTAGAGGTTCGTGCAGAGTCGCATATCGGCCGTGATCTCGCCGTAGACTCTCTAGCCCTGATGAACATCATCATGGAGCTCGAAGACACCTTCGACATCTCCATTCCTCTTGATCGCCTGGCCTCTGTCGAGACCGCCGGTGATCTTTCCAAACTGATCAATGATCTCCGGACTAGGGCTTAACTAATGGGGCTATTCGATAAGCACCTGGCCTATCGCGAAGCGTACAAGGCCATCCAGCAAGCCGGCGCCGACCCGTTCAAGGTTCGCTTCGACGCCGTGACCTCGCCGACCGAAGGCGTCGTCGAGGGCCGCAAGACCATCCTGCTGGGCACCAACAACTACCTGGGCCTGACCTTCGACCAGCAGGCGATCGACGCCTCGGTGAAGGCCGTCCAGGAGCGCGGCACCGGCACGACCGGCTCACGCATCGCCAACGGTTCGTTCGAGGCTCACGTCGAACTGGAAACCGAACTGGCCAAGTTCTACGGCCGCAAGCACGCCATGGTCTTCACGACCGGCTACCAGGCCAATCTGGGCGTGCTGTCGACCCTGGTGGGTCGCGGCGACCACCTGATCCTCGACGCCGACAGCCACGCCTCGATCTATGACGGCTCGCGCCTGGGCCATGCCGAGGTCATCCGCTTCCGCCACAACGACCCCGAAGACCTGGCCAAGCGCCTGCGTCGCCTGGGCGATGCGCCGGGCGAACGCCTGATCGTGGTCGAAGGCGTCTATTCGATGATCGGCGACGTCGCGCCGCTGAAGGAAATCGCCGCCGTGAAGCGCGAGCTGGGCGGCTACCTGCTGGTCGACGAAGCCCACTCGATGGGCGTGCTGGGCGCCACGGGCCGCGGCCTGGCCGAAGCGGCTGGCGTGGAAGACGATGTCGATTTCATCGTCGGCACCTTCTCCAAGAGCCTCGGCGCCATCGGCGGCTTCTGCGTCTCGAACATGGACGACTTCGACGTCATGCGCGTCGTCTGCCGCCCCTACATGTTCACCGCCTCGCTGCCGCCGGCCGTGGTCGCCTCGACCATCACCGCCCTGCGCCGCATGGTCGAGCAGCCTGAGCTGCGCGACCGCCTCAACAACAACGCCAAGCGCCTGTACGACGGCCTGACCGCCATGGGCTTCCACACCGGCCCGACGGCCAGCCCGGTGGTCGCCACGACCATCCCGGACCAGGAACGCGCCATCGCCATGTGGAACGGCCTGCTGCAAGCCGGCGTCTACCTGAACCTGGCCCTGCCGCCCGCCACGCCCGACAGCCGTCCGCTGCTGCGCGCCAGCGTCAGCGCCGCCCACACCGACGAGCAGATCGACGCCGTCCTCAGCGCCTTCGCCGAAATCGGCGCGGCCCTGGGCGTCATCGAGCCCCTTAAGCGCGCCCGCGCCTGAGAACGCTGTCATAGCTAAAACGAAGACGCCCGGACCTCACGGTCCGGGCGTTTTTGTTTGTGGCCTAGGCCGCCTTGCGGCGGCTCTTCCAGACCTTCAGCAGCACGCCGGGCGCCGCCAGGACGGGATGGCGCTCCCGCCAGGGCGTCACTTCCACCGGCACGCCTGTATGGCGCTCGATCTTCCAGGCGGCGTAACGGGCCGCGCCCTGGAAGGTGAAGGACGCCTTGATCAGCCGCGCCGCGTTCAGCGGCTTGCCCAGCAATTTACGTGGCAGCCACTCACGACGCACGCGCGCCCGCTGGCCTTCGCCCATCGCCCTGCCCTCGTCGTTCCAGACGGCTTCCATGACGTGGTCGTAGCGCTGGGGATCGAAAGTCAGGATCGAGACCTCGCGGCCGGCCTTCTCGACCCGTAGCTCGGCCTTGTAGGTCTCACGGAACAACGCGGTCCACAGGTCGAGCGGCGCGCCGTCGGCGGGGCCCAGAGCCCGGGCGTAACGAGCGGCCGTGCGGCAGGCGTCCGTGACCGCGTCGATCACCGTCTCGCGCGCGCCGCCGTCAGCGGCCCAGATCAGCGCGCAGGGCTGGACGAAACGAGCCCACAGCGTGGTGTCGTAGTCGCCGCCGCTGGTGGTCTTGCGGAACTGGCTGAGCGTCATCGACGCAACCTTGGCCCGCAACACCTGCCCGTCATGGCTGAATTCGTGGTAGCTGACGTCCGGCCACAGGATGCGCGTGAAGAACCCACGCCACCCCTCGGGCGGCCTCTCGGTCAGGACGTAGTAGTCGAGCACGCCGGACAGGTCGCCGGTCCGCAGGATCGAACCGTAGAACAGCACCGCCTGGGCGCCTGGGAAGATCGTCGTCAGGTGCTCTGCGAAGGCGGTGATCGGCGCGGGGGTCGGCGTGGAGAGCTCGGCCGCGACAAGGTCGCGAAGGCTGCTCATCCGACCAGGAACCGCAGAGACGGCCCAAGACCGATGGTCAGGTCGCCGCCCTCATAGACCTCGCCGTCCAGCACGAACGGCGCGCCGCCGGCCAGGGCGATCTGGTGCGGATCGCGGCGGCGATAGCCCAGGCCTTCCAGCTGCGGCTCGGCCTTGCCGCTCAGCACCATCGGCAGGGCCTTCAGCAGGCGGCGCGGCGGGGCGTCGACGTCCAGCAGCTTGAACCCCTCGCGCGGCGCGCCGAAGGGCTTGAGACCAAACGGCAGGCGCTTGAGCGCGGTCGCCACGATGGCGAAGCGCTCGTCGCCGGGTTGGGCCTCGCCGTCGATGGACAGCTTGGCCGGCACGCCTTCGCGCCACTCGGCCTTGGCCCCGCCGAAGACCGCGCCCGCGGCCGCCGTCACGATCGTCACGGCCACGGCCAGGTTGTGGAAGAAGCCGACCTTGTGGGCCTTCTGGGCCAGGTTGGTGGCCTTCACCATGGCCCCGACGCCGAAGAAGAAGCCCTGCATGCACGGCCGGTCATCGGCCCAGCTCACCCGAAGCGGCGGCCGCTCCTTGATGCGCGGATCGACCTGGCGAGCGGCGATCAGGACTTCCTCGAGCCGCCAGTCGTCGGGGGCGCCCAGGTCGATGGCCAGGACGTTGGTCTTGCCCGACGGCAACACAGCCAGCAGCGGCAAGTCCTCGCCGAAGGTGTGGGGCAGCAGGCTGATGACGTCGCGCACCGTGCCGTCGCCGCCGTCGATGATCAGCAAGTCCAGGCCTTCGCGGGCGAAGGTCTCCAGCTCGGCGCGCAGGGCGTCGCGGCCAAAGGGCTCGACAAGCCGCACGCCCGCGGGCGGCGGACCGGGCGGATGCACCCGGTTGCCGTGGCTCTTTGGATTGCGAACAACCCCGATGCGCGTCATTTCGACAGCCAAGACTGGATTGAGCCCTTCGGTGCGGCCAGACCCTGAAGAATCTGCACGGCGTGTACGATCAAGCACACTGCGGTCCAAATCGCCACCAGCGTGAAGCCGACATCGGGACGACCGACGAGCGCAGAGCCCGTCAAGAGGATGAGGTTCGGGTTCCGGCGGGCCGTGATCAGGCGGAAGAAGCTGTCGAACGGCCGCCAGGCGTGGACCTCCAGCTTGAAGAGGCTGAGGAAGATCCCCTCCTCCACGCGCTGCAGCACATAGCCGGCGATGACGATCGCCAAGCTGATCTCGGCGTACGGGATCGATTGGCCGACGGCGTAGACCCCGACGAACCAGGCCCACCACCAGAAGGGCGGGTGCACCAGGTCGATGCCATGGTCGAAGACGTTGCCCCACTTGGACGAGGTCAGGGTCACCCGGGCCAGCTTTCCGTCGACCGTGTCGAGGAAGGTCATGATCCAGGCGCAGACCAGGCCCCAGCCGAAGTGGCCGGTCCAGAACAGGTACATGGCCGCCAGCACCAGCAGGAAGCCGATGCCGGTCACCTGGTTCGGAGTCATCTTGGCGATGGCGCACCAGCGGGTGACGATCCGCGCCGGCGTCGGCCAGACATACTTGGTGACGAGGTCGGTGACGCCCTTGTACGAGCCCTGGAACAGGCGCGCCTCGACGGCGCGGACGATTTCCGGCGTCAGGCGCTCCAGCACCGGCGGCTCGCGCTTGCGCAGAGCGCTGTTGTAGGCCGAACCCAGCTCCAGCGCGCTCAGGCGGGTCAGGCGCGGGTCCAGGCCCGACGGATCTTGGCCGGCGTGCAGCGCCTCGGTGGCGGCATAGGCCAGCTCGGCCGGCGCATGGACGGCCACGGCGCGGCCGGCGTCATCGACCAGCACCGCGCCTTCGCGGCCGGCCAGGGCCTTGATCAGCGACTCGTCGAACACCCAGCCGGCATCGACCGCCACCACCGCGTGCGACAGGTCCACGGCCGGCGTCTCGACCAGACCCACGCGACGATAGATGCGCGACAGGCGCTCGCCCGAGGTCATGCCCCAGATGCGCGCCCGGCTCTCGCCGACGGTCAAGGCACGCGGGCCAGCCGGTGCGACGTTTTGAATTTCACCACTCAAAGACAGATATACCCCTTGAAACCCGAGCCGATTGATAAGCAGCTTCGGCTGCTTCGACCAGAACGACCCGAACCGTCTTGTCCATATACCGCATCGCCCACCTCTCCGACCCCCACCTGCCGCCGCCGCCGGGCGCGTTCGGGTGGAAGGACGTCTTCACCAAGCGGCTGCTGAGTCGCATCGCCTGGCGCAAGAAGCGCAAGGTCCACCAGCCTCAAGTGCTGGCGGCCCTGATCGCCGACGTGCAAGCCGCCGGCCCCGATCATGTGGTGATCAGCGGCGATCTCACCAACTTTGCTTCGCGTACGGAAATCGCCGCCGCGACCAAGTGGCTGGAATCCTTGGGCTCGCCGAAGGACTTCACCGTCAGCCCCGGCAACCATGACGCTCTTGCCGGAAAAGGTGGGCCCGGCTCGGGCGGCGATGAACGCTTCACTCCCTGGGCGCCCTGGCTGGGCGACAAGGGCGAGACCCAGTTCCCGCAGGTGCGGGTGCGCGGCCCGGTGGCGATCTTCAACCTGTGCTCGGGCTGGCCGACCGCTCCGCTGCTGGCCACGGGCCGCCTGGGCGAGGAACAACTGCAACGCCTGGACGCGATCCTGGCCGACCCGGCCTACAAGGACCTCTTCCGACTCGTCGTGCTGCATCACGCGCCGCAGAAGGGCGCGGTCTCGCGCCGCAAAGCGCTGGACGACCAGGAAGCCTTACGTGCGGTGTTGGCCAGGCACGGGGTCGATGTCGTGATCTACGGCCACGCCCACGAGGGCCAATTCGGCGCTGTGCCAGGCCCAGGCGGCGCGGCGATCCCGGTGCTGGGCGTCCCGTCCGCCTCCGTGGGCCCGCGCGGCCACTCGCCGGCCCGCTGGCACATGTTCGAGATCGAGGCCAAGCCGGACGGCGGCCACCATGTCCGGATCGTCGTGCGGGGTGTCGAGGCCGGCCAGGCGGGCCTGGTCGAGCTGGGCCGCCTCAACCTGATGGACGTCGCCTAGCGCGGGTAGCGCACCTTGACGCGGATCGTCGTCTCGCCCGGCTTCACGCCGAACCGCACCGCGTCGAACGATGGGGAGGCGAACTTGGTCGGGGCGTCGTTGGAGAAGCCATAGCCCTCGGTCGGCATGCCCTGCGGGCTACGGTCCAGGTCTCCATCGCTATCGGTGTCGTGATAGACCAGCACCGCATAGGCGTCGGTCGCCGACGGCAGCCAGAAACAGGCCTGGCTCATCGGGGCCGAGGTCTTGATCTTCGCCCGCTCCACCTTGCCGCGCGGAGCCAGGAATCGGCTGGGATCGCCGGGATAGACCACGATGACCACCGATCCGGCGTCCGAGCGCAGCGCGCCGACCTGCACGGTCAGACGGGTCGCGCTCTTGTGGCCCACGCACTCCTTGTCCGTCAGCGGACGCGCCACGCCTTCGGCCTGGGCGAGACCCGCCATCGCGCACATCGCCAAGATCGCGCCGAAGAGAACGGAACATGCTTTCATCTAAACTGCCGCATCCCTATTGTTACGCGCAGGCGATACCAGCCTGAAGTTCCGGCTTTCTCATGACCAACCCCACAGCGCTGGCCTTCGGCTATCCCGGCTCCAAGATCGCGGAGACCGATCACTGGCTGATTCTGGTCCGTCCGAAGCAACCGACATTTGGGTCTTTGGTCCTGGTGTGCAAGGAAGCGGTTCAGGCGTTCTCCGACGTGAGTCCCGCCGCCTTCGCCGACCTGCAGGTCGCCGTGGCCGGCATTGAACGCCTGCTGAAGGCGCAAGTCGACTACGAGAAGATCAACTACCTGATGCTGATGATGGTCGACAAAGACGTCCATTTCCACGTGCTGCCCCGCTATGCGGGCGCGCGCGAGAACGAGGGTATCCTCTTCCCCGACGCCGGCTGGCCCGCCGCCCCGGCCTTGGGAACGGCCGTGGAGCTGTCGCCCGAAAGCCTCGAGCGCCTGACGCAACGTTTCGCAGAGGCCTGGGCGTGAGCGCCAAGGCCTTGACCACCGGCCCGGTGCGGCTGATCGATCGCTACCTGCTGCGCCTGCTGTTCTGGCCGCTGGTCGGATGCCTGGGCGTCACGGTCGTGGCCCTGTTGCTGGAACGCGTGCTGCGCCTGCTGGACGCCCTGTCGCAGAGCAGCGCCCGCTTCGGCTATGTCGCCCAGCTGGCCGCCAACCTGATCCCGCACTATCTGGGCCTGGCCTTGCCCGTGGCCTTCTTCGTGGCCCTGTTCATCGTCATCACCAAGCTGTCGGACGGCGCGGAGATCGACGCCCTATTGGCCAGCGGCCAGTCGCTGGAGCGCATCGCCGCCCCGTTCCTGGCCGTGGGCCTGTTCCTCAGCGTCTTCAGCCTGGGCGTGTTCGGCTATATGCAGCCCTACAGCCGCTACGCCTATCGCGCCGTCATGCACGCGGCGATCAACGCCGGCTGGAACGGGAGGCTGGCCGGCGGGGCCTTCATCGACGACAAAGGCTCGCTGATGACCGCCGACAGCGCCGACCTGGCCGGTCAGCGCCTGACGCACGTCTTCATCCGCCGCCTGGACACGCACGGCCAGGAAGAGATCATCACCGCCGCCACGGCCGACCTGAAGATGGACCCCGGCGGCAAGACCATCACCATGGGCCTGAAGGACGGTCGCCGCATCGCCCGCGACTCGGCCGGCGCCTATCGCAACCTGGCCTTCAGCAGCCTGACCACCCAGACGCCGCTCTCCGCCGCGGCCGTGCTGCTGCGCGCGCGCGGCGGCGACGAGCGCGAGCTGACCATGGGCGAGCTCTATCGCCAGGCCCACTCGCCCCACCCGGTCGTCTCCAAGGCCACTCTGATGGCCGAGTTCTACGGCCGCCTGGCTCGCGCGGCCTTCCTGCCGTTCCTGCCCATGCTGGCCTTCCCGCTGGGCCTGGCGTCGAAGCGCGGCAACCGCGCCCCGGGCCTGGTCATGGCCGGCGTCCTGCTGCTGGCCTTCCAGCACTCGCTGCTGCTGGGCCAGAGCATGGCTTCGTCCGGCAAGCTGCCGACCTTGCCGGCGGTCTGGGTCCCGTTCGCGATCTTTTCGGGCCTGGGCGTCTGGTTGTTCATGGGCAGCCGCACCCGTCCCGGCGACACGCCCGTTTCACGCACCGTGCGCCGCATCAACAAGCTGGCTGCCCGCGTGATCCACGCCCTGCCCCTGCCGAAGAAGCGACAAGCCGCATGAGACTGCAGCTCTACGTCCTGAAGACCGTCGCGACCCGCATCCTCGGCGCCGCGCTGATCCTGATGTCCATCCTGCAGATCCTGGACCTGCTGGACGTGACCAACGACATCCTCGACCGGGGCCTGGGCATGGCCGGCGTGGCCTATTACGCCTACATGCGCCTGCCGCGCCTGTTCGAGCAGATCGCGCCGATCGCCGTCCTGGCCGGCGGCCTGTTCGCCTTCTCGCAGCTGGCCCGCGAGAGCGCGATCGTCGCCATGCGCGCCACCGGCATCTCGGGCTACCGCATCATCGGCATGGCCATGCCGGCCGCGATCTTCGTGATGCTGCTGGACGCCCTGTGCGGCCAGTACCTGGCCCCGCGCGCCGACCCGGCGCTGGCCGACTGGTGGAAGAACACGACCCCCGTCGCCGAGCGCAAGGTCGTCCCGCCCCGCACCTTCCGCTCGGGCGCCGACCTGGTCATCGGGGCCAGCGCCAGCGCCGACGGCCGCCAGATCGCCAACGTCACCATCTTCCGCCGCGACCCCAAGGGCATCCTGGTCGAGAAGGTCGAGGCGGCCAAGGCCGTCTACGCCAACCATAGCTGGACGCTGGAACAGCCCAAGACCACCCGCTTCGCCGGCGACCTGGCCCAGACCTCGAGCGCGGCCTCGACCAACTGGCCCGCCGCTCTGCGGCCTCGGGACGTCCAGAGCCTGTTCGGCGACGACACGGTCCCCACCGCCGCCTCCGCCCAGCGAGCGCTGGAGAACGGCGGGTCTGACCGGCCCGAGAGCTTCTACCGCACCCACTTCCACGCGGCCTTCGCCGGTCCGTTCGTGGCCCTCGTCATGCTGCTGCTCAGCGCCCCCGTCGCCCTGGCCAATTTCCGCAGCGGCCAAGGCGCGGTTCTGCTGACCGCCGGCCTGGGCGCGGGTCTCTTCTTCCTGGTGGCCAACGGCATGCTGACCGCCCTGGGCGAGTCCGGCGCCGTGTCCCCGTTCCTGGCCGTCTGGGCCGCCCCCGCGATCTTTGGCGCCCTCGCCATCCGCACATTCCTGGCCCTGGAGGGGTGATGCCTTTCGACTCCGCGAACGCCGACCTCACGGTCATCCCGGTCAAGACGGCGAAAGAGCTGCAACGCTTCATCGCCCTGCCCGCCCGCCTGAACGCCAAGGATCCGAACTGGATCACGCCGCTGTTCATGGAGCGCACCGAGGCCCTGACCCCGAAGACCAACCCGTTCTTCGCCCATGCCGAGGTCCAGCTGTTCCTGGCCACGCGCGGCGGCCGCGACGTGGGCCGGATCAGCGCCCAGATCGACCAGCTGACGCCGCAGCCGACGCCGGGCCGCCTGGACGGTCACTTCGGCATGATCGCCGGCGAGGATGACGCCGCCGTATTCCAGGTGCTGTTCCGCGCCGCCGAGGACTGGCTGCGCGCGCGCGGCCGCACCCACGTGGTCGGCCCGTTCAACCTGTCGATCAATGAAGAGGTCGGCCTGCTGGTCGAGGGCTTCGACACCCCGCCGATGATCCTGATGGGCCACGACCCGGTCTATGCCGGCAAGCGCGTCGAGGAGCAGGGCTACGTCAAGGCCCAGGACCTGTTCGCCTATCGCGCCGACGAGACCGGCGATATCCCCGAGATCGCCCAGCGCCGCGTCAAGCGCGGCCTGCCTTCGGGCGTGGTGCTGCGCCAGCTGGACATGACGCGCTACGACCAGGAAGTCGTTACCCTGACCGAAATCCTCAACGACGCCTGGTCCGACAACTGGGGCTTCACCGCCACCACCGAGGCCGAGACCGCCCAGCTGGGCAAGGCGCTGAAGCAGGTGATCGACAAGCGCCTGATCTGGTTCGCGGAAATCGATGGCGAGGCCGCCGGCGTCGTGGTCTTCCTGCCCAACGTCAACGAGGCCATCGCCGACCTGAAGGGCAAGCTCCTGCCGTTCGGCTGGGCCAAGCTGCTGTGGCGCCTGAAGGTCAAGGGCGTGAAGTCGGCCCGCATCCCGCTGATGGGCGTGAAGAAGAAGTTCCAGACCTCCCAGCGCGGCCGCATGCTGCCTTTCTGGATGATGAAGGCCAGTCGCGATATGGCGATGAGCCTGGGCTACAATCGCTACGAGATCTCGTGGGTGCTGGAGGCCAACAAGGCCATGACCCACATCGCCGAGAACGTCGGCGGCACGCACTACAAGACCTATCGCGTCTACGAGAAGGCCCTTTGACTTCCTTCAAGGTCCTGATCCTGGCCGGCTCGCGCGGCGGCGAGACCGATCCGGCCGCCGCCTATGCGGGCGTCAGCCACAAGGCGCTGATCACCCTGGAAGGCCGGACGCTGCTGGACCGCGTGCTGGACGCCGTCCGCGCCGCCGGGCCCGAGACCATCGGCGTCGCGGCCAATGACGAGGCGATCAAGACCCGTCTGGCCGACACCGGGGTCGTGGTCCTGCCCACCGCCTCGGGCCCCAGCCAGAGCGTCGAGAACGCCGCGCGCACGCTGGGCTTCCCGCTGGTGGTGACCACGGTCGACCACGCCCTGCTCAAGCCCGAATGGATCACCCAGTTCCTGGCCGACACGCCCGAATGGGCCGATGTCGCGGTGATGCTGGCTTCGGAAGAGAAGGTCCAGGCCGCCGCGCCGCAGACCAAGCGGACCTATCTGCGCTTCCAGGACGGGCGCTATTCCGGCTGCAACATCTTCCTGCTGCGCAACGAGACGGCGCTGAACGTGGTCGAGACCTGGCGCAAGGTCGAGGCGCTGCGCAAGCAGCCCTGGAAGATCGCCGCCATGCTGGGGCCGTCGTTCCTGATCCGCTACCTGCTGAACTGGCTGACCCTGGACCAGGCCGTGCTGAAGCTGGGCAAGCTGGCCAAGGTCAAGGCCGCCGCCACGCGGGCGCACGACGGCCTGGCGGCCGTCGATGTCGACAAGCCGTCGGACCTGGACCTGGTGCGGGAACTGGTGGGCGAAAAGCCCGCCGCTTGAGCGGAGAAACCTCGTCCTTCGACAAGCTCAGGATGAGGTTTCTACTGAAACGCCGTCAAAAGTAGCCCTCATCCTGAGCTTGTCGAAAGACGAGGGCGACCGCTGAGTTTAAGCCGAAACGGCTTCCTGCTCGGCCCACTTCGCCGTCAGGGCGCGGTTGCCGATCAGGTCTTCCGGGAAGTCCATCTCGGCCCATTCCAGGCCCTGGATCGAGCGCACGCGGACCACATCGTGCTCCTGGGCGATCTCGTTGATGACGCTCAGGTACCAGCGCTTCAGGCCTTCCGGCGTGCGCATGATCTTTTCCAGCGTCTCGATGAACAGCGCCGAGCCCTCGGCGTCGAAGCGCAGGAAGCCGATCGATTCCGCGTCGTACTCGGTGATGGTCTTGCCGATGGCGCGAAGGCTGTCGCCCTCGGTCAGCACCTTCATGTCGTCGCTGTCGTAGACGCCGTCGTCCTTGCGATCGACCGTCACGGTGATCGGGCCGGCCGGGGCGCTGATCAGCCGCTCGGCGATCGCCGGCTCGAACAGGGTGTCGCCGTTGAGGATCATGAACGGCCCGCCGCGCATCTCCTCGCGCGCCAGCCAGCAGGTCGCGAGGTTGTCGGTCACGCTGTAGAAGGGGTTGTAGAGCGTGCGCACGCTCAGACCGTCGAACTGCAGGCGCGCGACCTCGGCCTCGACCAGATCGGCGCGGAAGCCGGTGACGACCACCGCCTCGGTGACGCCCGCTTGAGCCAGGTGGCGCAGCTGCCACTCCAGGACCGTGCGGCCGGCCAGCTCGACCAGGCACTTGGGCCGGTCGTCGGTCAGGGGCGAGAGGCGCTTGCCCTGACCGGCGCTGAGGATGAGGGTCTTGACCGGCTGCATGACGTTTCGAAATCTCGCTGGAATCCGGGGCGCTTCGCCCCGCTAGGAATCGGTGGGCCGCGAACCTGGCGGCCACGCGCGCATAACTGAGCACGAACCAGCCCGACGGCAAGTCCGCGCGGACCGCCAGAAACCGGTCATGACGTCGCGGCGCAAGCCCCCATCGGCGTTTTTCGTCAAGCGCGCTCCCGAGGACACGCCCCGACGAGGTGTAACCCAGACGCTACACCCGATGGGCCGTGCACGGAAAAGGACGCCCTCCTCCCCTTCCGGAAACTGAACCATTCCACCATATGCCCATTGTCATACTCGGAGATGGGCGGGGGCCTCGGAGACGTAACCAACGGAGGCGTCGTGCTGCTCGCGGAAAGAACCTTTCATCAGCCCGCAGAAGAAAACCCCGCCGAAGGCCTGCGCTTGGCGCTGTTCTCCGGGAACTACAATTACACGCGCGACGGCTCGAACCAGGCTCTCAACCGCCTCTCCGCCTACCTGATCAGCCAGGGCGCGGAGGTCCGGGTCTATTCCCCCACCACCGACACCCCGGCCTTCGAGCCAGCCGGTGAACTGGTGTCCGCGCCGTCGGTGGCGATCCCGGGCCGGGGCGAGTACCGCCTGGCCCTGGGCCTGAACCGTGCGCTGCGCGCCGACCTCGCCGAGTTCCGTCCGACCGCCGTCCACCTGTCCGCGCCCGATCTGCTGGGCAACCAGGCCGGCAAGTGGGGTCGCCGCAACGGCCTGCCCGTGGTCGCCAGCCTGCACACCCGCTTCGAGACCTACCTTTCCTACTACGGCCTCGACTGGCTGCGCCCGAGCGCCGAGCGCTATCTCGACAAGTTCTATCGCGGCTGCGATCGCGTGCTGGCCCCCAACGCCCCGCTGGCCGACCTGCTGCGCGAACAAGGCCTGGGCGAGCGCGTCCGCGTCTGGGGCCGAGGCGTCGATCGCGAACGCTTCGCGCCGACCAAGCGCGACATGGACTGGCGCCGGTCGATGGGCATCGGCGACAACGAGATCGTCGTCGCCTTCCTGGGCCGCCTGGTCATGGAAAAGGGTCTGGACGTCCTGACCGAGACCCTGGTCCAACTTCGCGGCCAACCGATCCGCCCCCTGATCATCGGCGAAGGCCCCGCCCGCGCCTTCGTGGAAGAACGCCTGCCCGAGGCGATCCTGACCGGCCACCTGGACGGCGCCGATCTGGGTCGCGCGGTCTCCAGCGCCGACATCCTGTTCAACCCCAGCCTGACGGAAGCCTTCGGCAACGCCAGCCTGGAAGGCATGGCCGCTGGCCTCGCCGTCGTCTGTCCCCGCGCGCCCAGCACCAGCGCCCTGATCGCCGACGGTCAGGACGGCGTGCTGACCGCGAGCGCAGACGCGCAGGCCTACGCCGCCGCGATCCAGAGCCTGATCTCCGAACCCCTGCGCCGCGTGCGCCTGGGCCGCGCCGCCCGCCAGTCCAGCGCCCGCTACGACTGGAGCGCCATCTGCGCCGAGGTGCTGGCGGTCTATCGCGAGCTGGGCGTCACCTCCGACCGGCGAGCCCGCTCTGCCGCATGACGACGGAGACGGGGGACCAAGACACGGGTAAGCCTTCGCCGCTGCGAGGCTGGCTGCTGACCATCGGGGTCGCCTTGCTGGCGATCCTGCTGGCGACGCATGGCGTGGGCGCGGTCCGCGAGATCGTCGCCCAGGTCGGCTGGCAGGCGCTGATCGTCATCGCCGCCCACCTGCCCGTCACCTTCATGGCCACGGTCGGCTGGCAAGTCCTGCTGCCGCCCGATCGCCGCCCACCTCTGTCGTTCCTGTTCCGCGTCCGCCTGATCAAGGAGGCCGTCAACGCCCTCCTCCCCGTCGCCCAGGTCGGCGGCGACGTGGTGCGGGCCAAGCTCTCGGTCCGCAACGGCCTGACCTTGGCCGAGGCCACCGCCAGCTGTGTCGTCGATGTGTTGACCGGCACGGTCGGGCTTGTCCTGTTCGTCCTGACCAGCTTGATCGTGGCCATGGTCACGCTGCACGACCCGCGCCTGGCGCAGGCCGGTCTCGCGCTGGTCGGCATCGTCGCGGCGATCGTCGCCGCCGCCTATCTGGCTCACAGGGCCGGGCTGCATCGCCGCCTGGGCCAGTTCTCCCAGCGCTGGACCGCCGCCGCCAGCCGCATCGGCAAGCTGGGCGAGGCCTTCCGGGACATCGGCCGTCAGCGCAACAACCTGTTCGCCTCCTGGGCCTGGCACATGGCCGCCTGGATCGCCGGAGCGTTCGAGACCTATGTCTCGATGTGGGCCCTGGGCCTCAACCCCACCCTGCTGCAGGCCCTGATCGTCGAGGGCCTGGCCCAGACGGCCAAGGTCGTCGGCTTCGCCATCCCCGGCGCCCTGGGCGTGCAGGAAGGCGGCTACCTGCTGCTGGGCGGCGCGCTGGGCCTGACGCCCGACCAGGCCCTGGCCCTGTCGTTGCTGCGTCGCCTGCGGGAGCTGACCCTGGGCGTCATCGGCCTTGTGTTGTGGCGTACGACCCGCTCGCCAGCGCCCGAACCTGAGCCCGTGACCGCCTAGAGCCAGCCGTTCGAGCGGGCGATGCGACCGGCCTCGACCCGGTTGGCCGCGCCCAGCTTCTGGGCCGCTTCGGACAAGTAGTTGCGAACCGTGCCGGGCGAGAGGTCCAGCACGTCGGCGATATCCTTGTTCGAGCGCCCCTCTTCCGCCAGGCGCAGGATTTCACGCTCGCGGTCGGTCAGCGGGTCCGGCTCGGCGTCCCAGATCGCTTCGGACAGCTCCGGCGCGATGGCCCGGCCGCCGGCGGCGACGGTGCGGACGGCGGCGGCCAGCACGCTGCTGGGACCGTCCTTCAGGAGATAGCCCTTCACCCCCGCCTCCATCGCCCGGCGCAGATAGCCCGGCCGGCCGAAGGTGGTGACGATCAGCACCCGGGTCGCCGCGCCCTCGGCCTTCAGCCGGGCGGCGACGTCGATGCCGGTCAGGCTGGGCATCTCGATGTCGGAGATCAGTACGTCCGGCTTTTCGGACTTCACGAGCTCCAGGGCGGCGGCGCCGTCCGGAGCGCGACCGACGACCTGGATGTCGCCCTCCATCTCGAGCAAGGCGCTGAGCGCGCCCAGCACCATCTTCTGGTCTTCGGCGATGACGACGCGGATCACGAGAAAGTCTCCAGCGGCGCGGTCGCGGTCAGACGCGTCCCGGCCTTGTCGGATTTGATGTCCAGCGCCCCGCCGATGGCGGCCAGGCGCGCGCGCATGCCCTTCAGGCCCGAGCCCTCGACCAGCCTCCCGCTGCTCGGCCCATCGTCGGCGATGGTCAGGACCAGGGCCTTGGCGCTGGGCTCCAGCTTGATGTCGCAATGCTTGGCGCCGGCGTGGCGGATGACGTTGGTCACCCCTTCGCGCAGGGCCATGGCCAGCACCGCCTCCTGGGCCGGATGACCATCGGTCGTCAGAGCCGAGATCTCGGCCCTGATGTCGGCGGCGGCCAGGGCCTGGCGGGCCTTGTCGATCTCGAACGCCAGCGAGGCGCCCTTCATGCCGACCACCGCCGTGCGGACCTCGGACAGCGCCTCGCGGGCGGCGGCGGCGACGGCCTGCATCTCGCGCTCGGCGGCCTCGGCGTCACGACTGACCAGGCGAGCGGCCAGCTCGGCCTTCACGGCGACCAGGGTCAGGGTATGGCCCAGGAGGTCGTGCAGGTCGCGCGAGATTCGCTCGCGCTCGGCCGTGGTGGCCAGGGCCCGGACCTCCTCGTGAGCGACGGCCAGCTCCTGGTTCTTCCGCTCGACATCCATCTGCATCAGGGTGGCGAAGCCGGTGATGCCGCCGAACACCACGCCCGAGGCCCAGATCGGCCAGGGCTCGCGATAGAAGGTCAGGCCGATCACAAGCAGCGCGATCTCCAGGGCGATCATCACCCGGATCGACATCCGCCGCGACGCCAGGCGCGAGGCGAACGACATGGCGTAGATCGTGTAGACGCTCCAGCCGGCGTTGAAGGGCGAGAGCGCCAGGCCGATGCCGTAGATCGCCAGCACCTGCCACAGCATCGGCCGGCCCCGCTTGTTCCAGATCATCCAGAACAGGACGATGAAGACCGCCAGGCCCGCCAGCGAGGCGACCAGCTCGAACGTATCCGGCCGGTGGTTGAACCAGGCGATGAAGTAGAACGGCAGGTAGGAGAGGAAGATCAGGCTGCCATTGCGCCGGAAGTTGGCCCCGACATTCGCCGGGGCCTTTTCTTTGCTGGGTGTCGCCTGATCCATGGCGGCGATGTCGCGCGGGAGGCTCGTCACGGTCAAGCCGCTTGCCGCTTCCAGGCGGTCGCCGCGCCGATCATGGCCGCGATGCTGATCGCGCCCAGCACCGACAGGTGGTGCGAAACACTGGCCATCGGCTGCATGCCCGACAGCATCTGCGACAGCTGACCCAGGTGGTACGAGGGCATGAAGTCGGCGACCTTGCCCACCCAGGCCGGCATGATGCTGAGCGGCGCCCACAGGCCGCCGAACAGGCAGAAGCCCAGGAAGAGGACGTTGGCGACGGCGGTCGCGCCTTGCGAGCCGAAGCGCAGGCCGACGTTCAGGCCGATCAGCGCGAACGGAATGGCCGAGGCCAGGCCCAAGCCGAGCGTCGCGGCCCAGCGCCACGGGACCATCTTCACCCCGCCGAAGTAGGCGAGCACGCCCAGCAGGGCGATGGAGACCCCGACCAGCACCAGCGCCGCGATCAGGCGGCCGGCCAGATAGCCGCCAGCCGGCAGCGGGGCGATCTGCTTCAGCTCGATCAGCTTGGCCTCGCGCTCGGCGGCGACGGCCGCGCCGAAGCCGAACATGGCCGGGGCGATGGCGGCGAAGATCACGTAGTTGGCCAGCATCATGTGGGCGATCTCCTCGTGCCCCTTGCTGAGACCAAGGCCCATCACCCCGTAGAACAGCAGCGGCAGGACCACGCTTGGGATGATGAACTGCGGGGTGCGCCAGGTGGAGACGATCTGGGCGCGGGCTTCACGGATGTAGACGAACAGGGTGTGCATCTCAGGCGACCTCGGCTTGACGGGTTTGGGCAGGCGCGCCGGCCTGCACGAGACGGGTGACGGCGTCCTCCAGCGAGGCGCCGGCGACGGTCAGGTCATCGACGGTTTCGTCGCGGGCCAGCAGCTCACGCAGCGTGGCGGGCGCGGACGTGGTCAGCAGCGTGACCTTGCCGCCGTCGCGGCTGACGCCGGTGACGCGGACCAGGGCCGAGAGCTCGGCGTCCGACAGGCGGGTGCGGCAGCGGATGGCGACGCCGGAGACGCGGCTCTTGATCGCTTCGGGCGAGCCGTCGGCGATGACCTGGCCATGGTCGATGACCACGATGCGGTCGGCCAGCGACTCGGCCTCGTCCAGATGGTGGGTGGTCAGGAGAACCGCGCAGCCGCGGGCGATCTCGGCGCGGACGGCGCTCCACAGGGCGCGGCGGGCGTCGATGTCCATGCCGGTGGTCGGCTCGTCCAGGACCAGGAAATCCGGGCGACCGGCGATGGCCAGGGCGAACTGCACGCGGCGCTGCTGGCCACCGGAGAGCGCGCCGCAACGGCGACGCTCCAGGCCTTCGAGGCCAGCCAAACGGATGATCTCGTCCAGCGGGCGGGGCTTGCGGTAGTAGCCCCGGAACAGCTCGACCTGCTCCCGGACGGTCAGGGTGCGCGGCAGGCCGGCCTCCTGCAGCATCACGCCCATGCGGCCGCGATTGGCGAGGTCGCGCGGATCGCCGCCGAACAGGCTGGCGGTCCCGGCGTCGGGACGCAGCCGGCCCGTCAGCAGGGCCACGCTGGTGCTCTTGCCCGCGCCATTCGGGCCCAGCAGGGCCACGCACTGGCCGGGACGGATGTCGAGGTCCAGGCCGTTCAGGGCCAGGGTCGCGCCGCGGCGCTTGACCGTCTGGCGCAGCATCGCGACCGGTTCGGAAGTTCTGGGTGACATTGGTTGGCTCCCTCGTTGTGAAGCCACCATGCCGCCGCCGGGCGCACTCCATCAGTGCCGGGCGTCACCGGGCCGGCATGACAAACGTCACCTCAAGACCAACCCGCGTTCGCCGACTGCGCCAATCGGCCGCGCTCGCCTTTAACGACGTTCGGCGCCGCTGCCTCGTACGATCCGGAAATCGTTTGAGTAGCCGAGGCTTGTCTTAACTCCATGGACCTTCGTGAAGCCCAGCGCCTAGCCGCCCTGAAGGCCTACAAGGTCCTGGACACGCCTGCCGACGCCGCGATCGATCGCCTGGCCGATCTGGCCGGCAACCTGTTCGACACCCCGATCTCCCTGGTCTCGCTGGTCGACGAGGAGCGCCAGTGGTTCAAGGCCAAGGTCGGCCTGGACGCCCCCTCGACGCCGCGCAGCGACGCCTTCTGCGCGCACGCCATCGCCCAGGGTCCCGAGACGGTGCTGGTCGTCGAGGACGCGACCCTGGACCCGCGCTTCGCCGAAAATCCACTGGTGACCGGCGCGCCCGACATCCGCTTCTACGCCGGCGCGACCCTGACCACGAAGGACGGCCACAACCTCGGCACGCTGTGCGTGATCGACGGCAAGCCGCGCGCCCGTCCGTCCGAGGACGAGCTGCAGCGCCTGAAGCTGCTGGCCCGCATCGTCGTCGACGAGTTCGAACTGGCCAAGGCCCACCGCGAGACCGCCGAGAAGCAGCGCCTGCTGGAGCTGGCCGAGACCGTGGCCCAGGTCGGCCACTGGCGAATCGAGGTCGCCACCAACCATCTCACCTGGTCGGACCAGACGTTCCGCATCTTCGGCCTCAGCCGCGACAGCTACACACCGACGGTCGAAAGCTCGCTGCACCATTACTCGGCCGAGCACCGCATGGCGCTGGAGGAAGGCATCAAACGCGCGATCACGGAGAAAGGCGGCTTCGACCTGCGGGTCCAACTGATCCGCCCGGACGGCGATGTGCGCGACGTCATGGCGCGCGGCCTGTGCGAGCTGGACGAGCGCGGCGAGGTCTCGGCCCTGTTCGGCCTGCTGCAGGACGTCACCGACTACTCGAACGCCTTGCGCTCGGTCGAACGGACCAGCGACCGCTATCGGATGCTGACCGAGAACGCCAACGACCTGGTGACCAAGATGGGTCCCGACGGGCGCTTCACCTATGTCTCGCCGGCCGTGCGGGGGATTTCGGGCTATGCGCCGAGCGAAGTCGTAGGGCGTCTGGCGATGGAGTTCATCCACCCCGACGACCGCGCTCGGGTGGCTCAAATCTTCAGCACGGCCCTGGAAGGGCCCGCCGGCTGGACCGTGGAGTATCGCATCGTCCGCAAGGACGGCGCGGTGCGTTGGGTCGAGGCTCGCCCCAAGCAGGTCTACGACCCCGCCACGGGCGAGACCGCCGTGACGGACGTGATCCGCGACATCACGGATCGCAAAGCGTCGGACGACGCCCTGGCCGACAGCGAGGCGCGCTATCGCCTGCTGGCCGACAACGCTCGCGACATGATCGCCCGTTTCAAGCCGGACGGCGAGATCACCTTCATCTCGCCGGCCAGTCTCAAGATGCTGGGCTTCCGTCCGGAGGAGATGGTCGGCCGCCGGGCGCCGGAGTTCATCCACCCCGACGACCTGACCATCTTCCAGGACTACTTCAGGGCGTTGAGCACGGCCGGCCCCAGCGCCAAGGCCGACCCGCTGCAGTTCCGCTGCCGCCGCAAGAACGGTCAATGGGTCTGGGCCGAGGGTCAGCCGACCCTGTTCTTCGACGCCGACGGCGCCCTGATCGGGATTCTGGACGTGCTGCGCGACATCAGCGTCCGCAAGGCCATGGAAGGCGCGCTGGAGACCGCCCGCGCCGACGCCGAGGCCGCCGCCAATGTGAAGGCCGAGTTCCTGTCGAACATGAGCCACGAGCTGCGCACGCCGCTGACGGCGGTGCTGGGCTTCTCGCAGCTGATCGCCCAGCAACCGGAGCTGACCTCGGACACGCGCGGCTTCGTCGAACGCGTCGCCAGCGCCGGCAAGGCGCTGCTGTCGACCGTCAACGACATCCTCGACTTCTCCAAACTGGAGGCCGGCCAGGTCGAGATCGTCACCGCGCCCTGCGCGCCCGCGCCTTTGATCAGCGAGACGGTCGACATCTTCAGCCTGCAGGCCGACGAGAAGGGCCTGGCGCTGCGGGTCGAGGGCCTCTCCCCCCTGCCCGCCAGCCTGACCCTGGCCCAGGATCGGGTGCGCCAGATCCTGCTGAACCTGATCGGCAACGCTGTGAAGTTCACCGACCACGGCGAAGTGGTCGTCGAGGTCTCCCATGCCGCCGACCGCCTGCGCCTGGCCGTCCGCGATACGGGCGCCGGTATTCCATCGGAACGGCTGGAGGCCCTGTTCAAGCGCTTCTCGCAGGTCGATGGCTCATCGACCCGCCGTCACGGCGGCACCGGCCTGGGCCTGGCCATCTGCAAAGGCCTGGTCGAGGCCATGGGCGGCGAGATCGGCGTCGAGAGCACGTTGGGCGAAGGCTCGCGCTTCTGGTTCGAGATTCCCGCCCAGGCGGAAGCGCCCGTAGCCGCTCGCCCGATTACGGCCCAGGCCGCCCAGAGCGGTTGCCGGGTGCTGGTGGTCGATGACAATTCGGCCAACCGCGACCTGGTCTCGATGGTGCTGCGCGCCCTCTCGGCCCAGATCACCGAGGCTTGCGATGGCGCGGAGGCGATCGCCGCCGCCGCCGACCAGCGCTTCGATCTGATCCTGATGGACCTGCGCATGCCGGTGCTGGACGGCGCGACCGCCGCCCGCCGCATCCGGGAGAGCGAGGGTCTCAACCGCGCCACGCCGATCATCGCCTGCTCGGCCAGCGTCGATCCCGACGTCGATCCGGCGGTGTTCGACGGCGTGGTCGGCAAGCCGCTGGATCCCGGCAAGCTGCTGCGCACGGTCGCCAGCGCGATCATGACCGGACGCGTGGCGGCGGCCGCTTAAAGGCGCAGTTTCCTCGGAGCCTGAAGGCCTGCTCGGCGTTGATGCCTCGTCGAGTAGCGAGGCCGCGTCATGATCAGCTCTTCCTTCCGCCGGGACACCATCACCCGCCCGATCTACCAGTGGGCCAAGGGCGTGCTGCCCGCCCTGTCGGAAACCGAGCGCGACGCGATCGAGGCCGGCGACACCTGGTGGGATGCGAGCCTGTTCACCGGCGATCCGGACTGGAACGAGCTGCTTTCCTATCCCAAGCCGGCCTTGAGCCCCGAGGAGCAGGCGTTCTTCGACGGCCCGGTGAACACCCTGTGCGCCATGCTCGACGACTGGAAGATGACCTGGGAGACGCGCGACCTGCCGCCCGAGGTCTGGGACTTCCTGAAGCGCGAGAAGTTCTTCGGCATGATCATCCCGAAAGCGTTCGGGGGCCTGGGCTTCTCGGCGTTCGGCCACGCCGAGATCGTCCGCAAGATCGCCACCCGCTCGACCTCGGCGGCGGTCACGGCGATGGTGCCCAACTCGCTCGGCCCGGGTGAGCTGCTGGTGCGGTTCGGCACCCAGGAACAGCAGGACTACTGGCTCCCCCGCCTGGCCGACGGCCGCGAGGTTCCCGCCTTCGGTCTGACCAGCCCCGAGGCCGGCTCGGACGCCGGCGCCATGGTCGACGAGGGCGTGGTCACGCGCGGGACCTGGAAGGGCGAGAGCGTCCTGGGCGTCCGCCTGAACTGGCACAAGCGCTACATCACGCTGGGTCCGGTCTGCACCGTGCTGGGTCTGGCCTTCAAGCTGCGCGATCCCGACGGCCTCTTGGGCGGCGAGGAAGATATCGGCATCACCTGCGCGCTGGTTCCCACCGACACGGCCGGGGTCCAGATCGGGCGACGCCACCTGCCGGCCTTCCAGACCTTCCAGAACGGTCCGAACTGGGGCGAGGACGTCTTCATCCCGCTGGACCTGATCATCGGCGGCGCCGAGCGCGCCGGCCAGGGCTGGAAGATGCTGATGACCGCCCTGGCGGCCGGACGCGGCATCTCGCTGCCCGCCATGTCCGGCGCGGCGGCGGCCTACAGCGCCATGACCACCGGCGCCTATGCCCGCGTGCGCCAGCAGTTCGGCATCCCGATCGGCAAGTTCGAGGGCGTGCAGGAGCGCCTGGCCCGCATCGCCGGCAACGCCTACCTGGTCGACGGCGCGCGCCGGCTGACCTGTGCGGGCCTGGACCTGGGCAAGCATCCGTCGGTGATCTCGGCGATGATGAAGTCGGGCGCGACCGAGCGCATGCGGATCACCGTCAACGACGCCATGGACGTCCACGGCGGCAAGGCGATCATGGAAGGCCCGCGCAACTACATGGGCAGCCAGTACCGCGCCCTGCCGGTCGGCATCACGGTCGAGGGCGCCAATATCCTGACCCGCAGCCTGATGGTGTTCGGCCAGGGCGCCATCCGCGCGCACCCGTACATGCTGCAGGAAATCCTGGCCCTGGGCGACGCGGACGAGGCCAAGGGCCTGGCCGCGTTCGACGAGACCTTCTGGAAGCACGTCGTCCACGCCCTGCGCAACGGCCTGCGCGCCACCGCTCGCGCCTGGACCGATGGCGCGCTATCGCCCGCGCCCGACGCCGGTCGCGCGGCTCGATTCTACCGCAAGCTCGGCCGCTACAGCGCCGCCTTCGCCCTGACCTCGGACATCGCCCTGCTGACCCTGGGCGGCGAGCTGAAGCGCAAGGAGATGCTGTCGGCGCGCCTCGGCGACATCCTGTCGGAGATGTACTTCCTGTCCGGCGCCCTGAAGCGCTGGGAGGACGACGGCCGGCCGGACGCCGACTTCCCGCTGCTGCAATGGTGCGCCGAGACCGCCTTCGCCACGATCGAACAGCGCCTGGACGAGGTGTTCGCCAACCTGCCCAACCGCTTCGCCGGCTGGCTTTTGCGCGCGGCTGTGCTGCCGTTCGGGACCCGTCGCGGACCGTCGGACCACGTCACCCGCGCCTGCGCCGAGCTGCTGCAGCATCCGTCGCAGACTCGTGACCGCCTGATCGAGGGCGTCTATGTCGGCGGCAAGGACGAGGCCATTGGCCAACTGATCGACGCCTTCGAGCGCGTGGTCGCCACCCAGCCGATCCACGACCGCCTGAAGGACCAGGGCGTGCGCCACTGGAAGGACGGCCTGGCCAAGAACCTGCTGACGCCGGAAGAGATCGCCGCCCTCGACGCCGCCGATCAGGCCGTGGCGGCCGTGGTCGCTGTGGACGACTTCGCGGCCGAGGAGCTGTCGCCCCGTCCCGTGGAAACGGCCCAGCCGGCCAAACGTCCGAAGCCGATCGCGGAGCCTTCAGTCGTGACCGAGCCCCGCTCGTTCGGCGAGGGCCCGACGGCCTAGCGCTTGCGCCCCAGCCACTTCAGGTCCGAGTCCGGCCCGTCGCTGCGACCGCCGAACCAGCCCATCCAGAAGTGGACGTAGTCGCGCAGCATGTCGCGCGGCACGAAGAAGCCGTGGCTGTAGGGCGTGTCGACGCCGATCACCAGCTTGGGGTCCGGCTTGTCCTGATACCAGGTGCCGAACAGCCGGTCCCAAATCGGCGCGATGCCGAAGTGGCCGGTGGGTCGGCTCATGTCCAGCTTGTGGTGCTCGCGGTGATGGTTCGGCGATTGGACGACCCAGCGCCCCACCCAGCCCCAATCGGACTCGATCTTGGAGTGGATGAGGAAGCCCAGGGCCACGACCAGCACGTTGACATAGATCATCACCTCGCCCGGCGCGCCCAGCACGGCCAGCGGCAGGTTGACGACGAAGATGGCGGTGAAGGTCACCGGATGCTGGCGGCCCGAGGTCACCACGCCGAAGTCCTCGGCCGAATGGTGATAGCGATGCAGCGGCCACATGAACTTGGTGTGGTCCGTCCGGTGGGTCCAATAGTCGAAGAAGCTGTAGAGCGCGAAATAGAGCGGCAGCTGCAGCAGGAACGGCAATGGCGGCGGGCCCAGGTTCACGCCGGTGTGGGTCGCGATCGCGTCGTGGATCCAAGCGCCCGAGATCATCGAGGCGCCCAGCATCAGGATTCGGCCGATGATGTCGGTCACGTGGCCCTGGCCGAGGATGAAGACCGCCAGGTCGGTGTTCAGCGACGGGGTGCGGGCGAACAGCAGCTGGCGCAACGAGCTCTGCGGCCAGCCGACCACCACGCACTCGATCCACAGCGCCGTCGGCAGCAGCAGGAAGACCAGGAAGATGTTGTTCAGGTGGTCGTGGGCCGAGTCCGTGTGCAGGGTCTTGCCCAGGATCGTCAGGGTCAGCTCGGCCGGGATCAGGCGCAGGGACAGCCACCAGGCCGCGCCCGCGGCGGCGGCATAGGCCAAGAAACCGGCGACCAGCGCGATGCGGCCCAGGCCACGCGGCCCCGTGGGCTCGATGCCGATCTCCGCCGCCGATTGAAGCACCGCAGGTTTCAAACGCCCCGCTCCCTTGGACTTACAGGCGGCCATTGATGCCAAAGCGCCGTTAAAACTTGGTGTGGCGGGGCAACTTTCGGGTGAGGATGGCCCGAAACTTGTCCAAACCGCCTCGCTCGCCTAACAGCCGAGGATGGTTCGTTCCGCCGCCTTGCTCGTCCTGTTCGCCGCCGCCTCGGCGCCTGTCCTGGCCCAAGCCCAGGAGGTCGAGGCGATCTCGGTCTGGGGCCGCCGCGCCAACGACTTCGGCCGCGCGACTTCGGCCAGCGAAGGCCGCATCAGCTATTCCGACTTCGCCGTGCGGCCGCTGCTGCGTCCGGGCGAACTGATCGAGGCCGTGCCGGGCCTGGCCGCCACCCAGCACTCGGGCGCCGGCAAGGCCAACCAGTACTTCCTGCGCGGCTTCAACCTGGACCACGGCACCGATCTCTCCGCCTCGCTGGACGGCGTACCGCTGAACCTGCCCAGCCACGGGCACGGCCAAGGCTATCTGGACCTGAACGTCCTGACGCCGGAGTTCGTGCACGACATCGGCTTCAAGAAGGGCCCCTATTCGGCCGAGAACGGCGACTTCGCCACGGCCGGCGCGGTGGCCTTCGACACCGCCGACCACCTGCATGGCGACGGCCTGCAGGCCTGGATCGGGCAGAACGACTACTACAGCGCCGTCGGCTCCAAGGCCCTGAGCCAGAACGTGCTGGTCGCCGCCGACGTCTCGACCGCGCGCGGCGCCTGGACGAACCCCGAGGACCTCAAGAAGATCAACCTCCTGGGCCGCGCCATCGTCGGCGGCTGGTCGATCACCGCCATCGCCTACGACGCCGACTGGAACGCCACCGACCAGATTCCCCGCCGCGCGGTCGAGGACGGCCGGCTCGGCTATCTCGATGCGGTGGACAAGACCGACGGTGGCAAAACCTCGCGCTACATCCTGTCGGCCCGCCGCCGCGACCTGCTGCGCGGCCTGGACAGCGTGGTCTATGTCCAGCGCTACAAGCTCGATCTCTTTTCGAACTTCACCTACTTCCTCGACGATCCGATCCATGGCGACCAGTTCGAGCAGGCCGACCAGCGCTGGATCTATGGCGGCTCGCTGACCAAGCGCTGGACCTTGGGCGACGGCTGGAGCGCCCGCACCGGCGTCTCGGCCCGGATCGATGACATCGGCAAGGTCGGCCTCTACCGCACCACCGCCCGCGCGCGCCGCGAGACCGTGCGCCAGGACGCCCTGACCGAATGGTCGACGGCGCTGTGGGGCGAGGCCTCCCGGTCCTTCGGCAAGTTGGACGCCACCCTCGGCGTGCGCGCCGACGCCATGGGCGCGGATGTGAGGGCCGGCGATCCGCGCAACGCCGGCGACGTCAGCGATCTGCTGGTCAGCCCCAAGCTGGCCCTGGCCTGGCGGATGTCGAAGACCTTCGAGCTCTATGCCGACGCCGGACGCGGCTTCCACTCCAACGACGCGCGCGGGGCGGTCGGTGACGATCCGAGCCAGCGTGCGCCGTTGCTATCGCCGTCCGACGGCGCCGAGCTGGGCCTGCGCTGGAAGCACGAGGGCCTGACCCTGACGGCGGCCGCCTGGGCGCTGCACGTCGATTCCGAGCTGGTCTATGTCGGCGACGCCGGCTTTACCGAGGCCGCCGGCGCGACCCGCCGCAAGGGCGTCGAGCTACTGGCCGACTGGCGGCCGACCGCGCGCCTGAACATCACCGCGTCGTACGCTGGGACCCACGCCCGTTTCACCAACGGCGACCGCATCCCCAACGCCGTCAGCTCGGTGCTGAGTGGCGGCGCCAGCTGGAAGATCGGTGACGCCTCGACCCTGTCCCTGACCTATCGCCGCCTGGGCGGCGCGCCTCTGATCGAGGACAATTCCGTACGCTCAAAGCCCACCAACCTGGTCAATGCGCTGTTCGTGCAGGACTTCGGCAAGGCCAGCCTGATGATCGAGGTCCTGAACCTGACCAACAGCAGGAAGGACGACATCGCCTATGCCTACGCCTCGCGCCTGCCCGGTGAGCCGGCGGGCGGCGTCGACGACGTCCATTTCCACCCTGTAGAGCCCCGTGCCGTGCGCGCGGGCGTCAAGATAAATTTCTGACACAAACGCACGAAAATGGGATGATTTTTGCCTGAGCCCTGCCAAGGTCCCTGCGGGGTTTTGTCAGGGTTCTGAGGGGCTGAATGTCCAAGGGTTCTATCCGCTACGTCGTGGCCGGCGTGCTCGCCGCCGCGCTCGCTTCCACCGTTGCTCACGCCGACGCCATCAAGCAGACCAAGGCGCCGATCGAGGACAAGTTCCGCCAGCTGGAAGGCGAGGACTGGCCGACGCCGACCGACTATCGCAACGCCGCCGGCGCGCCGGGCTATCGCTACTGGCAGCAGAAGGTCGATTACGACGTCGCCGTTCACCTGAACGAAGACACCAAGCTGCTGACCGGCAAGGAAACGATCACCTACAAGAACAACTCGCCGGACAACCTGCCCTATCTGTGGCTGTTGCTGGACCAGGACTACAAGCGCGACTCGATCAGCAAGCTGACCGAGACCGTCTCGGGCGACACCATCAGCCTGGGCCAGGTGCGCCGCATCCAGCGCTTCAAGGACTGGGAAGGCGGCTTCACCATCAAGTCGGTGAAGGACGCCTCGGGCCGTGCGCTGAAGTTCACCGTCGTCGACACCCTGCTGCGCGTCGACCTGCCGGCCGCGGTCCGCGCCAATGGCGGCGAGACCAAGCTGACCATCGAGTGGACGCTGCCGATGGTCGAGAACAAGGTCGTCGGCGGCCGCAGCGGCTATGAGTGCTTCACCGGCAAGGGCGAGGACGGCAACTGCATCTACGAGGGCGCTCAGTGGTTCCCACGCCTAGCCGTCTATTCGGACTATGAGGGCTGGCACAACAAGGCCTTCCTCGGCTCGGGCGAGTTCACCCTGGAGTTCGGCGACTACCGCGTCGCCCTGACCGTGCCGTCCGACCACGTGGTCTCGGCCACGGGCGTGCTGCAGAACCCGGCCGCCGTGCTCAGCGCCGCCCAGCGCGACCGCCTGACCAAGGCCCGCACCGCCGCCGAGCCCGTCTATGTCGTCACCCCCGAGGAGGCCGTGGAGGCCGAAAAGGGCAAGGCCAAGACCGAGAAGACCTGGGTGTTCTCTGCCACCAACGTCCGTGACTTCGGCTGGGCCAGCTCGCGCAAGTTCGTCTGGGACGCCCTGGGCGTGAAGCAGGAGAGCGACGCCGCCCACCCGCTGGTCATGGCCATGTCCTTCTTTCCGAAGGAGGCCCGCCCGCTGTGGGACGCCTATTCGACCAAGTCGATCGCCCACACCCTGAAGGTCTATTCGGACTTCACCTTCTCCTACCCCTATCCGGTGGCCCAGTCGGTCAACGGCCCGGTCGGCGGGATGGAATATCCGATGATCAGCTTCAACGGCCCGCGGCCGGTGAAGGACAAGAAGACCGGCGCCCTCACCTATACCGAGCGCGCCAAGTACGGCCTGATCGGCGTCGTGATCCACGAAGTCGGCCACAACTACTTCCCGATGATCGTCAATTCGGACGAGCGTCAGTGGACCTGGATGGACGAGGGCCTCAACAGCTTCCTCGAGTTCCAGGCCGAGGTGCAGTGGGACAAGAAGTTCCCGTCGCGTCGCGGTGAGCCCAAGGACATCGTCGAGTACATGGTCAGCCAGGACCAGGTGCCGTTGATGACCCAGTCGGACTCGGTCATCCAGTTCGGCCCGAACGGCTATTCCAAGCCGGCCACCGCCCTGGTGATCCTGCGCGAGACGGTGATGGGTCGCGAGCTCTTCGACCGCGCGTTCAAGGAGTACGCCAACCGCTGGCGCTTCAAGCACCCGACGCCGTACGACTTCTTCCGCACCATGGAAGAGAGCTCGGGCATCGATCTCGACTGGTTCTGGCGCGGCTGGTTCTACTCGACCGACCACGTCGACATCTCGCTGGACAAGATCGTCAAGGCCCGCCTCGACAGCGGCGATCCCGACGCCGAGGCCGCCGTGCGCAAGGCGGCGGACGGCAAGGAGCCGGAATCGCGCACCGCGGCCAACAACAAGGGCCAGACCGTCGCCGAACGTGACCCCAAGGTCCGCGACTTCTACGACCAGAACGACCAGTTCTCGGTCTTCGACAGCGCCCGCAAGAAGGCCAAGACCGCTCGCGAGGACCTAACGCCCGAGGAACAGTCCGCCCAGGACCTGAAGGACAACTTCTACCGCTTCAGCTTCCGCAACATCGGCGGCCTGGTGATGCCGGTGATCCTGAAGATGGACTTCACCGACGGCACGACGGAGACGGTCCGCATCCCGGCCGAGATCTGGCGCAAGAACTCCAAGCAGGTCACGTGGCAGTACGTGACGGGCAAGGAGCTGAAGGACGCCGAGATCGACCCGCTGTGGGAAACCGCCGACGCCGATCGCGGCAACAACGTCTATGACGGCGCCATCACCCCGATGACGCTGAAGATGCAGAAGTTCCCCGACCAGGCGAACCGCATGAAGGACGCCAACATGAAGGTCGAGCCGGGTGGCCTCGCCACCTTCCCGTCGGCCGATCCCAAGAAGGACGAAGGTCCGAAGTGATCGCGCGCGCGGCCGCCCTCTTCGCGGCGGCGGGCCTTGTGCTCGCCCCGCTTCCGGCGGCCGCGCATCGCGGCCACGGCGCGCTGAGCGTCGTGGAGATCGACGCCAAGACCGGCGCGGTCACCGTCAGCCACCGGATCCCGACGCACGACGCCGAGCCGGCCCTGGCGGTGATCGCCCCCGACGCCCAGGCCAGCCTGGACGATCCCGAGGCCATCGACGCCTTGAAGACCTATATGGGCGAGCACTTCGCCGTGGCGGTGAACGGCGCCCTGGTCGGCCTGACGCTCAAGGACATGACCCTGGGCGCCGACGACGTCCGCTTCCAGTATTCCGGCAAGATCGCGCCGGCCGACGCCCGGGCCGAGGTCGCCGTGAAGGCCTCGATGTTCGCCGACGTCTATGGCGACGAGGTCAACCAGGTGAACGTCCGCCGCCTGGGCGTGACCCGCACCCTGGTGTTCAACGCCGGCGATGGCGCGCAGACCCTGGACGCGGTCGATCCGGCCAACTGAAAGCCGACATGACAAACGTCACCTCGCGGGCCTGACGCCCGGCACTGCAACGCTTTGAGTCGCTGCGGCAGGTTCCTCGCAACAGAGGAGACCTTCCATGACCTTCACGACCCGCCGCGCCGCACTCCTGGCCGCCACGGGCCTGGCCGCGATCAGCACCGCCGCCTTCGCCCAAACCACGTCTACGGCGACGACGCCTGCTCCGGCCAAGAAGGAGCCGTCCAACCAGGTCCAGGGCGTGACCATCACCGCCCCCGCCGCCCAGAACATCAAGACCTCGATCGACCGCCGCAGCTACAGCCTGGGCAAGGACTTGCAGGCCACGACCGGCTCGGTCGCCGACGTGCTGCGCAACGTCCCCTCGGTGCAGGTCGATGTGCAGGGCAATGTCAGCCTGCGCGGCGATCCCAACGTCACCATCATGATCGACGGCAAGCCGTCGGGCATGTTCAAGGGCGACAATCGCGGCCAGGTGCTGCAGCAGATCCCCGCCAGCCAGTTCGAGCGCGTCGAGGTGATGACCAACCCGTCGGCCGCCTTCAGCCCCGAGGGCTCGGCCGGGATCATCAACCTGATCACCAAGCAGCAGCGCGGCGTCGGCACGACCGGCTCGGTCCGCGCCAATCTCGGCACTGAAGGCCGCAAGAACGCCAGCATCAGCCTGGCCCGCAACACCAAGCAGCTGACCCTGTCGGCCGACGCCGGCTGGCGTCGCGACAAGGCCAAGGGCTCGATCGAGGACGACCGCTCGCGCCTGGACCCGACCACCGGCCGCTACGCCGACAGCCACCAGAAGGTCGGCTTCAACAGCAAGGGCCAGTCGCACAACGCCCGCGCCGGCGTCGACTACGACCTCGACAAGCAGACCCGCCTCAGCGCCGAGGCCCGCTACACCGACACCGCCTACGACTCCAAGGCCGGCTCTTCGTACGAGGGCAAGGACGTCAACGGGACGCCGATCGTCCGCTACCAGCGCCTCAGTGACGGCCACATGAAGAAGTCGGTGGGTGGCCTGACCGGCGACCTGCGCCACAAGTTCTCCGGCGATGAGCACGAGTTCACCCTGCACACCAGCGTCGAGCGCACTCGCGATCGCCAGACCACGGATGCTAACGGCTTCAACCAGCTGCCGGCCGTCTCGAACTATGTCGAGCACGTCAGCATCGGCGACGAGCTGGTCCAGAGCCGCCTGAAGGCCGAGTACAAGCGCCCCCTGCCCGGCGGCGCCAAGTTGGTTACCGGCTATGAGCTGCAGGTCGACAACAACGACTACGACAACTACGGCGCCCGTGGCCCGACGGGCGGCGCCCTGGCGGTCGATCCGGCCCTGACCAACCAGTTCAAGTACGACCAGACGGTCCACGCCGCCTATGTCACCTACAGCCGTCCGATCGGCGACCTGACGGTCATGCCGGGCCTGCGGATCGAGGAGGTCACGGTCGACACCAACCAGGTCACCAGCAAGCTGAAGGATAGCTACGATTACCTGCGCGCCTACCCTTCCCTGCACGTGCAGTACAAGCTCGACGACACCCGTCAGATCAACGCCAGCTACAGCCGCCGCATCCAGCGCCCCACGGCCCAGGACCTGAATCCGTACCGGATCTATCAGGACCCCTATAACTACCGTCAGGGCGACCCGCGCCTGAAGCCCCAGACCACGGACTCGTTCGAGGTCGCCTACCAGCTGCGCAAGGGCTACAACTACTATCAGGGCACAGTGTACTTCCGTGAGGCCCGCGACGGCGTCACCGACGTGATCCGCGACATCGGCGACGGCGTGCTGCTGACCACCAAGGCCAATCTGGCCAAGAGCCGCAGCGGCGGTCTGGAGCTGGTCGCCAACGCCCGCCTGACGCCCAAGATCTCGTACACGATCAGCGGCAACGCCTTCTGGAACGAGATCGGCGCCACCGACCTGGGCTTCCCCGACAAGCGCTCGGCCTGGACCGTCTCGGGCTATGCCGCCATCAACGTGCAGGCCACGCCCAAGGACTTCCTGCAGATCAGCGGCTTCGCCACCGGCAAGCGCCTGACGCCGCAGGGCTACAAGGCGCCGACCGGCATGCTGCTGCTGGGCTACCGCCACAAGTTCAGCGACCGCGTCTCCGGCGTCGTGACGGTGCAGGACGCCTTGAAGACCTTCGGCGACAAGCTGGTCATCGACACCCCGGCCCTGAAGGACCGCCGCGCCCTCGACTTGGACCTGCGGGCCATCTTCGTCGGCGTCACCTACGCCTTCGGCGGAACCGGCGCTCCCGACCCGCGCCGTCGCGGCCGCGAACCGGCCTTCGACTTCCAGACCAACCCGGGCGGCGTCGGCCCGATGTAGCGGACAGATCGGCCGGCCCTGCGACTCCGTTGCAGCGGCCGGTCTCGCTCGGAGGGCTCGACGGTCTGGAAAGCCCGGCTGTACAACTGGGGAGACGACTCTCTTCGAGTCCCTGAAAGGTCGGCCCGTCCATGCACACGCAGAGAATCCTGGTGACGGGCGGCGCAGGCTTCGTCGGCTCCCACCTCTGCGACCGTCTGCTGGAAACCGGCGCCGAAGTCCTGTGCGTGGACAACTACTATACGGGCTCGCGCCAGAACGTGGCCCAGAACCTCTCCAATCCGCGCTTCGAGCTGCTGCGCCACGACGTGACCATGCCGCTCTATGTCGAGGTCGACCAGATCTACAATCTGGCCTGCCCCGCCAGCCCGGTTCACTACCAGTTCGATCCGGTGCAGACGACCAAGACCAGCGTCCATGGGGCCATCAACATGCTGGGCCTGGCCAAGCGGGTGAAGGCCAAGATCCTGCAGGCCTCGACCTCGGAAGTGTACGGCGATCCGGCCATCCACCCGCAGGTCGAGAGCTACTGGGGCAACGTCAACCCGATCGGCATCCGCTCGTGCTACGACGAGGGCAAACGCTGCGCCGAGACCCTGTTCTTCGACTACTGGCGCCAGCACAAGCTGCGCATCAAGGTGGCGCGGATCTTCAACACCTACGGCCCGCGCATGCACCCCAACGACGGGCGCGTGGTCTCGAACTTCATCGTCCAGGCGCTGAAGGGCGAGGACATCACCCTCTATGGCGACGGCAACCAGACGCGCTCGTTCTGCTATGTCGACGATCTGGTCGACGGCCTGATGCGGCTGATGAACACCGGCGACGACGTGACCGGCCCGATCAACCTGGGCAATCCGGTCGAGTTCACGATGAAGCAGTTGGCCGATCTGGTCGTCGAGCTGACCGGGAGCAAATCGGCGCTGGTCCACCGTCCCCTGCCCTCCGACGACCCGCGCCAGCGCCAGCCCGACATCACCCTGGCCAAGCAGGTGCTGGACTGGACCCCGACCGCCCCGCTGAAGGTGGGCCTGATGCGGACGATCGAGTACTTCGACGGGCTCTTGAAAGCGGCCTAGCTGTGCAGGATCGGGACAGGCCGGCCTGGCGTCACGGAAGTGCGGATACCGGATCGCCCCGAACAACCCTGGAAATATCGATCAAGGTCGCTGGCTGTCGCCAATGACGCGATCGCGAAAATTCGAAGTTGCAGCCCCGATAAGGCTCCTGTATCGAACGCCCTCCCCCGCCGACGTGATTTGCGTCGTCGACCCGGATGGCCCGGTGGCGGAGTGGTGACGCAGCGGACTGCAAATCCGTGCACCCCGGTTCGATTCCGGGCCGGGCCTCCAAAAACCCACCTACATCGATGTCGATATTCCGCACGCAGCGGCCTCGCGCGCCCGCGCGACAGGTCATAAAAACAATTGGCCGCGAGGCGCTCTACGCTTCCTCGCGGCCTCAAAGGACGTTTTGTCAGGCGGACCTAGTAGGCGTTTTCGGCCATCAGCAGGTGCGGCACGGTCATCAGGATGATCCGGACGTCCTCACCGAACGTCCAGCGCTCGATATACTCGTTGTCGGCGTCGACACGGGCGGCCATCGCCTCGACCGCATTGGTGCCGCCGCGCAGGCCCTTGATCTGCGCCAGGCCAGTCAGGCCGGGACGGGCGCGGAAGCGAAGGTGGTAGTTGGCGATCACGGCGCCGTACTGCGCGTCGTGGGCCAGGGCGTGAGGACGCGGGCCGACGATCGACATGTCGCCCTTCAGCACGTTCAGCAACTGGGGCAGTTCGTCGATGCTGGTCTTGCGGATGATACGGCCGACCATGGTGATCCGGTCGTCATCGCGACGCGCCTGGACGACCTTGTCGCCATTCTCCTGCACCCGCATGGAGCGGAACTTGAAGATGGTGAAGGCGTGGCCGTTCAGCCCGCCTCGCGCCTGCCGGAAGAACACCGGGCCACGCGATTCGAGCTTGATCAGCAGGGCTACGATCAGGAGGAGCGGCGCGAAGAACAGCAAAGCGCCGCCCGCCACGAACACATCCATGACCCTCTTGAGCGGATTCTTAGCCACCGGCTGTGTTTTCGCCACGTAGCTGCGCTGTTCCGCGGGCGGATTAGATACGATCATCACAAGATCCCCACCAGGCTATACGTTCTGGGTCTTCGCCCGAGATTTAGAATACGTTTACTAAATCAATGTTCGTCAGACAACGCTGGACAGCGCTGGCGACGATACTTTTTTGCACTGCAGCGATTTTGAAACACCGCGGAGCAACAAGCGCTACGCTTGCAAGCGACGTGCCAGCCAAGAACGCCATGGACGCCAGCTGAGCTGTGACCTGCTCGATGAGCTGACTGACCACATCTTGCGGTGGACGCGCTGTCTGGCGGCAATGCTCAAGGATCAGCCGCGGGCCGCCCAAATGCCGGGCGCCGGCGCTCGCGTCGCCACGCCATCAGTATTACGTATTGCATCCTTCGTAATATCAACGAACGGATGCCGACATGGACGCCTCCTCCTCCAACCTGGCCCGGCTGAGCATCAGCCTACCCGCCGAACTGATGGCCCAGCTCGACGCCATGGTCGCCGAGCGCGGCTTGCCCAGCCGCTCGCAGATGATCGCCGAGCTGATCCGCCACGAGCTGGCCGAGCATAGCGGCGAGCGCCCCGACGCGGTGCTGGCCGGCACCATTACCCTGATCTACCGCGCTGAAAGCGGCCGGGTCCGTCACGCCCTGGCCCAGACCCAGCTCGGCTATGTGAAAGAGGTGATCTCGGCCCAGAACGTCTTCCTGGAGGACGATCAGGCCATGGAGGTCCTGCTGGTCCAAGGCCCCTCCGAGCGGCTCCAGCAGCTGTGCGACGACCTGCGCAAGGTGCGCGGCGTCCAGCAGATCAAGCTTGTCACCACCACCGCCCTGCTGCCGCCGCTGCACTTCCACGGCGACGAGCCCGACGGAGAGAGCTCTTGAGCGACACCGCGACTCCCTACGCAGCCCAGGCCCATGCCCGCGCCCAGGCCGGGACGAAGGTCGAGGCCATGCCGACCGTGCCGGCCAGCGCCGCGACGGACTTGCCGCCAGGCGTCGCGGCCGCCGACCTGGTCTGGGACGAGACGATCGCGCCAGGCGGCTACGCCAGCCGCCAGATCGCCCGGGGCGCGCGCCTGCGCCTGACGGACCTGGCCGGCGATGCGGCCGTCTCGCTGCTGATCTTCAATGCCGAGCGTCCTATCGAGCGCCTCAACATCGCCGACACCCTGAAGGTCCAGTGGAACGGCTATCTGGGCCAAGGCCGGCTACTGTTGTCCGACATGGGCCGGGTGCTGGCCAGCATCGTCGAGGACGAGGCCGGAACCCACGACGCCTTCTGCGGCGCCTCGAACCCGGCCAGCAACGCCCGCAAGTACGGCGACGGCTTCAACCACGGCGCCCATCCCAACGCCCGCGACCGCTTCTCGCTGGGCGTCGCCAAGTTCGGCCTGGGCCGCAAGGACATCCATCCCTGCCTGAACCTCTTCAAGGAGGTCCGCGTCGGCCAGGGCGGCGAGACGGTGATCGATGTCGGCCCGTACGCGCCCGGCCGCGCCCTGACCCTGCGCGCCGAGATGGACCTGATCGTGGCGTTGGCCAACTGCCCCCACGTGCTGGATCCGCGCGAGACCTACGCCGTCACCCCGGTGCGCGCCACCGCCTGGCGCGGCCCGGTCACGCCGCAGAACGACCCGATCCGCAACGCGACGCCCGAAGGCCTGCGCGCCTTCCTGAACGTCGAAGACTACTTCTCGCGCTGAGGCCCCGTCATGGCGTTCGATCCCCCTCCCCTCGGCAGCATCGTCCACGACGAGGTCGTCCCCGCCCGCGCGCCCTGGCTGCACGAGGTGAAGGCCGGCCAGACCCTGCGCATCGTCGACCTGGAGGGCAACCAGGCCGTCGACTTCCTGGCCTACAGCGCCGCCGACGACGCCGAACGCTACAGCGCCCAGGACACCATCGCCGCCCAGAAGAACATCTTCCTGCGCGAGGGCTCGGTGCTGCTGTCCAACGAAGGCGCGCCGATGATGACGGTGACGGCGACGGCCGTGGCCTATCACGACACCATCGGCGGGGCCTGCTCGTGCGAGAGCAACACCCTGCGCTATGGCCATCACACCAAGAGCCAGCACGCCTGCGTCGAGAACTTCCTGGTCGCCAACGCCAGCCAGGGTCGCGGCAAGCGCGACATGGTCAGCAACGTCAACTGGTTCATGAACGTCCCCGTCGAGGTGGACGGCGCGCTGGGCATTGTCGACGGCATCTCCGCGCCCGGACTCTATATCGACCTGCGCGCCGAGATGGACGTGATCGTCGTCGTCTCCAACTGCCCGCAGATCAACAACCCCTGCAACGGCTTCGACCCGACGCCGGTGCGCATGATCATCGCCCAGTAGGACCAAGCTCATGTTCGACAAGGTCCTGATCGCCAATCGCGGCGCCATCGCCTGCCGCATCATCCGCACCCTGAAGGCCATGGGCGTGAAGTCGGTGGCCGTGTTCAGCGACGCCGACGCCGGCTCGCTGCATGTCTCACTGGCCGACGAAGCCGTGCGCCTGGGCCCTGCCCCGGCCGCCGAGAGCTATCTGCGCGCCGATCTCGTACTGGCCGCCGCCAAGGCGACGGGCGCCCAGGCGATCCATCCGGGATACGGCTTCCTCAGCGAGAACGCGGCGTTCGCCGAGGCCTGCGAAAAAGCGGGCGTCGCCTTCATCGGGCCGACGGCGGACAACATCCGCGCCTTCGGCCTCAAGCACACGGCGCGCGACCTGGCGCAGGCCCACGGCGTGCCGCTGGCGCCCGGCACCGACCTGCTGGTCGATCCGGCGGCGGCGCTGGCGGCGGCGGAACGCATCGGCTTCCCGGTGATCCTGAAGGCCACGGCCGGCGGCGGCGGCATCGGCATGCGGGTCTGCGAGAGCCCCGAGGCCGTCGAGGAGGCCTTCGCGGCCGTCCAGCGCCTGGCCACCGGCAATTTCAGCGACGGCGGCGTCTTCCTGGAGCGCTATGTCCGCAAGGCGCGCCATGTCGAGGTGCAGGTGTTCGGCGACGGCGCCGGCAAGGTCGTGGCCCTGGGCGAGCGCGACTGCTCCCTGCAACGCCGCAACCAGAAGGTCGTCGAGGAGACCCCCGCCCCCGGCTTGCCCGCCGCCACCCGCGCGGCCCTGCTGGACGCCGCCGTGCGCCTGGCTCAGGCGGCGAACTACCTCTCGGCCGGTACGGTGGAGTTCCTGTATGACGCCGACCGCGACGATTTCTTCTTCCTGGAGGTCAACACCCGCCTGCAGGTCGAGCATGGCGTGACCGAGCAGGTGACCGGCGTCGATCTGGTCGAGTGGATGGTGCGCGGCGCGGCGGGCGACTTCGCCTTCCTCGACGTCCCGCCGCCCGAGCCCAGAGGCGCGTCGATCCAGGTGCGGCTCTATGCCGAGGACCCGGCCCAGGACTATCGGCCCAGCTCCGGCGTGTTGACCCAGGTCGCCTTCCCGGACGACGTTCGCGCCGACGGCTGGGTGGTCGACGGGACCGAGGTCAGCGCCTTCTACGACCCGCTGCTGGCCAAGCTGATCGTCACCGCACCGGATCGCGAAGCGGCGGTCGAGGCCCTGCGGCAGGCCTTGGACGACACGCGTTTGGCCGGTATCGAGACCAACCTGGACTGGCTGCGCGCCGTGGTCCGTAGCGAGCCGTTCACGAGCGGCCAGGTCTCGACCCGCGCCCTGGAGACCGTGGCCTGGACGCCCGACACCATCCAGGTACTCAGCGGCGGTCCCGCCACCACGGTTCAGGACTGGCCTGGCCGCCAAGGCTACTGGGACGTCGGCGTGCCGCCGTCTGGGCCGATGGACGCCTTCGCGTTTCGGCTGGGTAACCGCCTGCTGGGCAACGGCGAGGATGCGGCCGGGCTGGAGATCACCGCCCTCGGCCCGACGCTGAAGTTCAACCGCGCCGCCATCGTGTGCCTGACCGGCGCGCGCTTCGACGCCCGCCTGGACGGCGCGCCGGTCGAGCCCTATGCGCCCCTTCAGGTCCAGGCGGGCCAGGTGCTGAAGATCGGTCGCGCCGTCGAGGCGGGCCTGCGCGGCTATCTGCTGTTCCAGGGCGGCCTGGACGTGCCGGAATATCTGGGCAGCCGTTCGACCTTCACCCTGGGCGGCTTCGGCGGTCACGCGGGACGCAACTTGACGGCCGGCGACGCGCTGCGGCTGCTGGAGCCCACCGGCGCGACCGCCGCGACCGCGCTTGCGGACGACCTGCGCCCCGAGACGACCAAGACATGGTCCATCCGCGTCCTGCCCGGCCCACATGGCGCGCCGGACTTCTTCACGTCCGCCGACGTCGCCATGATCGGCGGCACGGACTGGAAGGTTCACTACAACTCCAACCGCACGGGCGTGCGCCTGGTCGGGCCCAAGCCCGAGTGGGCGCGACGCGACGGCGGCGAGGCCGGGCTGCATCCGTCGAACATCCACGACAACGCCTACGCCATCGGGGCCGTAGACTTCACCGGCGACATGCCGATCATCCTGGGCCCGGACGGCCCATCGCTGGGCGGCTTCGTCTGCCCGTTCGTGATCATCCAGGCCGACCTGTGGAAAGCCGGCCAGCTGGCGCCGGGCGACACCGTCCGCTTCGCCGTGGTGGACGACGCGACGGCCGCCGCGGCGCTGGACGCCCAGGAAGCGCTGATCGCCGACCTCGCGGCCTCGCGCGCCCCCGCCGCGCCGCCGGTGGACGAACAGACCAGCCCAATCCTCCACGAGCTGCCCCAGGACGGCCACCGCCCGCGCGTGCTCTATCGCCGCCAGGGCGATCAGCACCTGCTGGTGGAGTACGGCCCGATCGTGCTGGACCTGGAATTGCGTCTACGCATCCACGCCCTGCTGCTGGACCTCCAGGCCCAGACGCTGGAGGGCGTGATCGACCTGACGCCAGGCATCAGGTCGCTGCAGGTGCACTATGACAGCCGCCGCCTGCCCCAGGCCAAGCTGCTGGAAATCCTCGTCGCCGCCGAGGACCGGCTGGGCGGGCTGGACGATTTCGAGATCCCGTCGCGCGTCGTCCACCTGCCGCTGTCGTGGAAAGACCCGGCGATCTACCAGACCATCGACAAGTACATGCAGGCCGTGCGCGACGACGCACCCTGGTGCCCGGACAACATCGAGTTCATCCGCCGGGTCAACGGCCTGGACAGCATCGAGGACGTCCAGCGCATCGTCTTCGACGCCCGCTACCTCGTCATGGGCCTGGGCGACGTCTATCTGGGCGCACCGGTGGCCACGCCGGTCGACCCGCGCCATCGCCTGGTGACCACCAAGTACAACCCTGCCCGCACCTGGACGCCGCCGAACGTGGTCGGCATCGGCGGGGCCTATATGTGCATCTACGGCATGGAGGGTCCGGGCGGCTACCAGCTGTTCGGCCGCACGATCCAGGTCTGGAACACCTGGCGGCAGACCGAGGCCTTCACCGACGGCAAGCCCTGGCTGCTGCGCTTCTTCGACCAGATCAGGTTCTTCCCGGTCAGCGCCGACGAGCTGACCGACTGGCGGCGCGACTTCCCGCTGGGCCGCCGCCAGATCCGCATCGAGGAAGAGACCTTCCGCCTCTCGGACTATCGCCGGATGCTAGCCGAAGAGGCCGACAGCATCGCCGCCTTCCAGGCCACCCGCCAGGCCGCCTTCGACGCCGAGCGCGCCGACTGGGAGGCCAAGGGCGAGTTCGCGCGGGTCGAGGCGCTGTCGGGCGTCGCCGACGCTGAGGAAGAAACGGCCGCCGTCGAGGTCCCGCCCGGCGCGGACCTGGTCGAGGCTCCGCTGGGCGGCAATGTCTGGAAGGTGCTGGTCGAGCCCGGCCAGCGGGTCGAGGCCGGCGCGGTGATCGCCATCATCGAAGCCATGAAGGCCGAGTGCGACGTCAACACCCCGGTGGCCGGCGTGGTCAGCGCCGTCTACGCCCAGCCCTCGCAGTCGATCGCCGCCGGCGCGCCGGTCATCGCCGTGACCCCGGACCTGGAGGCCGCCGCGTGAGCTTCCAGCGCCTCTCCGTCGAGGCCATCGCCGCGCGTGTGAACGCCGGTACGAGCGCCGTCGAGATCGCCCAGGCCACGCTGGATGCGGTCGCCGCGTACGACCTGATCCAGCCCCAGGTCTGGATCCTGCGCCTGCCCGCCCAGGCTGTCCTGGCCCAGGCCCGCGCCGTGGACGCGAGGATCGCTGCCGGCGAGACCTTGCCCCTGGCCGGCGTGCCGTTCGCGGTGAAGGACAATATCGACGTCGGCGATCTGCCGACCACGGCCGGCTGCCCAGCCTTCGCCTATACGCCCGAGCGTTCGGCGACGGTCGTCGAGCGCCTGATCGCGGCCGGGGCGGTGTTGATCGGCAAGACCAATCTCGACCAGTTCGCCACCGGCCTTGTCGGCGCCCGCAGCCCCTACGGCGCGCCGCGTTGCGTGTTCAACCAGGCCTTCGTCAGCGGCGGTTCGAGCTCCGGCTCGGCGGTGGCGGTGGCGGCCGGGCTTGTCGCCTTCTCGCTAGGCACCGACACCGCCGGCTCGGGCCGAGTGCCGGCGGCGTTCAACCACCTAGTGGGCCTGAAGCCCAGCAAGGGCCGCTGGAGCACGCGCGGTCTCGTGCCTGCCTGCCGCTCGCTGGACTGCATCAGCGTCTTCGCCGCCGACCTCGCCGGCGCGGCGCGGGTGGACAAGGTGCTGGCCGCCTTTGATCCCGAGGACGACTACTCCCGCCGCCTGCCCGAGGCGCCGATCAAAGGCCCGCGCTTCGCGATCCCCCTGCCCGAGCAGCGGATCTTCTTCGGCGACACCGAGTCCGAGACCCTCTACGCCGCCGCCATCGCCCGCCTGGAAGCCGCTGGCGGCGTCGCCGTCGAGGTCGACATCGCGCCGCTGCTGGACGCGGCCAAGCTGCTCTACAGCGGCCCCTGGGTCGCCGAGCGCACCGCCGCCGTGGAGCCCCTGCTACGCGCCGCGCCCAGCGCCATCGAGCCGACCGTTCGCGCCATCGTCCAAGGCGGCCTGGCCGTCACCGGCGTCGAGACCTTCAAGGGCCTCTACGCCCTGGAAGGCTATCGCCGCGCGGCCGAGGCGATCTGGGACGTCGCCGATGTCCTCTTCCTGCCCACCACGCCGACCATCTACCGGCTGAAAGAACTGAAGGCCGAGCCGCTGGCGCTGAACGCCAATCTCGGCCTCTACACCAACTTCGTGAACCTGCTGGACCTCAGCGCCCTCGCCGTCCCGGCCGGCTTCCGCGCCAACGGCACGGGCTTTGGCGTGACCTTCGTAGGCCCCGCCTTCGCCGACCGCGCCCTGCTGGACCTGGCCACGCGCTATCTGGAGACCTTCCCCATGGCCGACACGCCCCCGCTGGACCTGACGCCCCACAAGCCCGGCATCAAGCTGGCCGTGGTCGGCGCGCATCTCGGCGGCATGCCGCTGCACTGGCAGCTGACCTCGCGCGAGGCTCGCCTCGTCACGGCCACCAGGACCGCGCCGGCCTACAAGCTGTACGCCATCGCCAACTCGACCCCGCCCAAACCAGCGCTGGTGCATGTCGGAGACGGCGGCAGCTCGATCCTGGTCGAGGTCTACGAACTGGACGTCGAGGCCTTCGGCAGCTTCACCGCCGAAGTGCCCGCTCCGCTCGCGATCGGCACCGTGACCCTGGAGGATGGGACCTCGGTGAAGGGCTTCGTCGCCGAGCCCCGCGCCTTGGACGGCGCGACTGACATCACCCACCTGGGCGGCTGGCGAGCCTATATCGCGTCGCTCGCGGGCTAACCACTTCGCACCGCACAACGAAAAAGCCCGCGAAACTGGTTCGCGGGCTTTTCAGTACCGTCCGAGACGGAAAACGGCTTTAGGCCGAGGCGCGAGCGGCCTTCAGGGCCGAAACGGTGTAGTAGATCAGGCTGAACATCGGACTTTCCGGGTTGCGAACTGGCGAGGACATTTCCTCGCGACACAACCCATATATGATGACAACGTTGTCACGACAAGAGGCGATGCTGCAGCGCAACATCGCAGCTACTTGCCCAGCCCCGCCAATGCCTCCGGCCCCACCGCGCCCGGCTTGTCCAGCGGGAAGTCGTAGACCGCCGTCGCACCGTAACGATGCGGCGCATGTGGATCGCGGCGGCGCTTGTCGAAGGCCAGGACGCGGGTGCCCAGCTTGAAGGCCTCCTTGATGTCGTGAGTGACCATCATGATCGTCAGGCCGTTGTCGCGCCAAAGGCCGGTGATCAGCTCGTGCATGTCCAGACGCACGCCGGGATCGAGGGCCCCGAACGGTTCGTCGAGCAGCAGGATGCGGGGTTTCTTGATCAGGGCCTGGGCGATGGCCAGGCGCTGCTGCATGCCGCCCGACATCTTGGCCGGATAGAGGTCGCCGCTGTCTGAAAGACCCACGGCGGCCAGCATGGCGTCGGCCTCCTCCAGCGCCTTGCGGCGACGCGCGCCCGACAGCTTGCCCAGCAGAGGCGAACCCGCGCAGTCCAGGCCGAACACGACGTTGTCGCGGGCCGACAGATGCGGGAACACCGAGTACTTCTGGAACACCACGCCCCGGTCAGGTCCCGGCTCGGCGCGCAGCTTGTCGCCGTCCAGATCGATGGCGCCGCGCGTGGGCTTCTCCTGGCCGATGATCAGCCGCAGGAAGGTGCTCTTGCCGGCACCGGACGGACCGACGATCGAGACGAAACTGCCCTGCTGGATCGAGAGGTCCACGTTCTCGAGCACGACCTTGTCGCCGTACTCGACCCAGACGTTACGGAAGGTTAGCAGGCCGGCCATCAGCGCGCCCTCTCGGGATAGGCCCAGGGGTAGGCGCGGCGAGCGATCAGCCGCAGCGTCACATCCATCGCCACGGCCAGGATCGAAATCCAGACGACGTAGGGCAGGATGATGTCCATCGAGAGATACCGGCGGACCAGGAAGATGCGGTAGCCGAGGCCCGTGTCGGCGGCGATCGCCTCGGCCGAGATCAGATAGACCCAGGCCGGGCACAGCGAGAGGCGCAAGGAGTCGATCAGGCGCGGCATGGCTTGGGGCAAGGCCACGCGCAGAGCCAGCTGCCAGGTGCTGGAGCCCAGGGTCTGGGCCTTGACCAGCTGCTCCTCGGGGATGGCCGCGACGTGGGCGGCCAGGTCGCGGACCATGACCGGCGTCACCCCGATGACGATCAGGGCGATCTTGGCGGTCTCGCCCAGGCCGAAGACGATGAACAGGATCGGCAGCACGGCGATCGGCGGGATCACCGCGATCGCCGCCACCAGCGGCCCGAACTTGGCGCGCAGCAACGGCAGCAGGCCAAGCCCCAGGCCCAGGACCAGGCTCAGCGCCGTGGCGATGACCAGGGCCAGGCCGATGCGCTCCACGCTGGCCAGGGTGTCGACCAGCAGCGGCGCGTGGCCGGTCAGCGGATCGACCCTGGCCATCAGCTGCACGGCCTCGACCATGGCGGTCGGGGTCGGCAGCAGCTTGTCGCGCGGGTTCTCCGCATGACGGGCCTGGGAGGCCATCAGGTAGAGCAGCGCCGCAGCCAGCAGCGGGATCATCCCGAGCAGGACCGCAAGACCGCCCCGGGGCCTGACGTTGAGGAGGCGCATGAGGACTAGAGCTTACCGTCGGCGGCCTGCTGCACGTAGGTCGTGTCGAAGCGCAGCTTGACGTTCTTCGGATCGCCCAGGGTCTTGCCGCCCGGGAAGGTGATGCCGATGTCGTCGACCGACTTCGCCCCCTGGCCGAACAGGCCCATGCTGAAGCTGAACTTGCGCACGCGGTCGTTGGCGGTGACGAGGTCCGGGCTGACCGTGGCCGCCAGGGCCGACTTCGGATCGGCGTAGAGGTGGGTGGTCTTCAGCTGGCTCTCGAAGCTGGCGAGGTCCGCGCCCGACAGCTTGGCCATCTGCTCGCGGGCCGCCTTGCCTTCCGGCGTCTGGGCCACGGTCAGGGCCATGGTCTCGTACCAGATGCCGGTCAGGGCCTTGCCCAGGTTCGGATTGGCCTTGAGCGCCTCGGTGCTGACCATCAGGCCGTCCAGGATTTCGCCAGGGATCTTCGAGCTGTCGAAGACCTCGGTCGCGCCGGGCGTCTTCTTCACTTCCGACAGCTGCGGGTTCCAGGTCACCAGGGCCTTGGTATCGGCCGCCCCGAAGGCGGCGACGATGTCGGCGTCCGAGGTGTTGATTGTCTTGACGTCGCTCATCTTCAGCCCGGCCTTTTCCAGGGCGCGGGCCAGCAGGTAGTGCGAGACCGACATCTCGACGAGGTTGACCGGGCGGCCCTTCAGGTCGGCCAGGCTGGTCCCGTTCTTCAGGATGACGCCGTCATTGCCGTCGGAATAGTCGCCGATCATCACCACGGTGGTGTCCTTGCCGGCGGCGGCCGGCACGGTCAGGGCGTCCATGTTGGTGGCGGTGACGCCGTCCAGCTTGCCCGCCGAGTACTGGTTCAGCGACTCCACATAGTCGTTGATCTGCACCAGCTCGATCTTCACCCCGTACTTGTCGGCCCACTTCTTCACGATGCCCGACTGCTGGGCGTAGGCCCATGGCATCCAGCCGGCATAGATGGTCCAGCCGATCTTGTACTCGGTCTTGGCCGCCTCGGCGGTCGCCGCCGGCGCGGTCTTGTCGGCGCTCTTGGGGCCACACGAGGCCAGCGCCAGGGCCGACACGGCCAAGGCCGCCATGAAACGCTTGCGGTTGAACTGGATGCTCATCAGCGGCTCCCTCCGAATTTGCTGCCAAAATTCGCTGAGGGGAGCGTTTTCCATATTACGAGTTGCCGCAATCGTAATACCGACGACGCATGGCGGCGGTGTTTTCATCACGGTCGTTCTGCCGAAAAAGCAGGCCGATCCAGCCCTCGGCGCCGCTTCACGCGCCGTTCTCCGGTGTCGCCCCGCCACAGCCCTGGCGGCGTTTGCTCCAGCCGCCCGTCGCGCCCAGCCTTCAAGCGAAGATGGAGGCCCACGACCATGCTGTCCCAGCTGATGATCCGCCTGTGGTCGTTCGTGTGTGAGGGCTTCACGGCGCGTGGCGGCCGATACTGGCTAAGCTGAGCCACGCCGCCTAGATCGTCGGATAGAGTTACCCAAGCCACCCTTGTCGCTGGATTGACGTCGCTTCGATAGCGACATATGTTTCTGTCATGACAGAAACAGCAGATAACACGAAACGCCTCCCCGCCGCGGTCGAGCAGTTCGTGCTGCGCTGGGGCGACATGGGCGGGCAATGGGGGGTCAACCGCTCGGTGGCCCAGATCCACGCCCTGCTCTATCTGGCCGACCGGCCGATGACCGCCGAGGACATCGCCGACGACCTGGGCATGGCCCGCTCGAACGTCTCCAACAGCATCCGCGAGCTGATCGGCTGGAAGCTGATCCGACGCGTGCCGATGCTGGGTGACCGTCGCGACCACTACGAGGCCGAGGCGGACCTCTGGCAGATGCTGACCCGCATCGCCCAGGGTCGCAAGGAACGTGAAATCGACCCGATGGTCGAGGCCATGGGTCCCGTGCTGGCGGCGGCCGAAGACGACCCCACCCTGAGCCCGGTGGCGCGCAAGCGCCTGAAGGAGATGCACAGCTTCGTCACCACGATCGACGGCTGGTACGGCCAGATGCTGACCGTGCCGCCGTCCACGCTGATGTCGCTGATCAAGATGGGCACTAAGGTGGTGGGCCTGCTGGGCCTGGGCCGCGGCAAGACGGACAAGACGCCGTAAAAAATTTCGCCTGCAATTTCTCTTTTGACAGAAATAACAGGTCAGACAGGAACAGGGGATTTGGCGATGTTCACGACCGAAAAGCTCCATCCGCTTCCGGACCACGGCGCCCGTGAAGTCGAAGTCGCCGAGCCCGCCGCCTTGCGTGACCTGCGCTTTCGCGTCCTGCTGGGCGAAGCTGGCTGGAACCGCCTGCCGCAAGCCGTGCGCGAACGGTTCAGCAAGCGCCTGCGCCCCGGCATGGCCGTGACCTATGCGGGCCGGATCACCGAAAGCCGGCGCAACGCGGCGGGCCGAATCCTGGCCCAGCTGTGCCGGGTGATCGGCGCGCCCCTGCCCCTGAACGACGACCTGGGCGCGGCGGCGGTCGTGACCGTGACCGAGGACGGCGACGCCGGCGGTCAGTTCTGGACCCGGATGTACAACCGCGCCCACGGCTTTCCGCAGGTCATCCACAGCAGCAAGCGCTTCGCGGGTCCGACGGGTCTGGAGGAATATCTCGGCGGCGGCTTCGGCATCGCCCTGGCGGTCAGCGCCGACGAGACCGCCCTGCACTTCCATAGCCGCCACTACTTCCTGGCGCTCGGTCCCGTTCGCCTGCGCCTGCCCGCCTGGCTGGAGCCCGGCGCGCTGACCATCAGCCATATCGACCAGGGCGACGGCGGCTTCGCCTTCGTCCTGGACCTGCGCCATCCGCTGCTGGGCGGGATGCTTCGCCAGGTCGGGTTGTTCCGCGACCGCCCGGCCCCTCCGATCCACGACAATGAAGGATATCGGCCATGACCGACCTGATCTGGACCCTGGTCTTCATCCAGGTGGCGATGGGCGGGTTCGACACCCTCTATCACCACGAGCTGACCGAGCGCCTGGCCTGGCGGTCGTCTCAGGCCAAGGAACTGCGCCTACACGGGGTGCGCAACCTGGCCTATGCCGTGATGTTCCTGGCCCTGGGCTGGAGCCGGCCCCAGGGCCTTGCGGCGGCGGCGCTGATCGCCCTGATGCTGGCCGAGCTGATCATCACCCTGTGGGACTTCGTCGAGGAGGATCGTACGCGCAAGCTGCCGGCCAGCGAGCGGGTCACCCACACCCTGCTGACCCTGAACTATGGCGTTGTGCTGGCGCTGGTGGTTCCGCTGCTGGCCGGCTGGGCCGCGTTGCCGACGGCGGTGGTCCCCGCCTTCCACGGTGTCTGGAGCGTGCTGTGCGCCGTGGCAGCCGTGGGGGTCGTCGTGTCCGGCCTGCGCGACCTGGCGGCCGCCAGACGGACCAACCGGATCGCCGCCAGCGATCCCGTCCCGCTGGTCACGGCCCTGCCGCCCCGCCAAGCGGTGCTGATCACCGGGGCCACCGGCCTGATCGGCGGCCGTCTGGTCGCGGCCCTGGTCGGCGCTGGCCACGAGGTGACGGTCCTGACCCGGAGCCGCGCCAACGCCGCCGCCCTGCCCGCTCCTATCCGGATTGTCACCAGCCTGGATCAGCTGCCGGACGACACCCGCATCGACGCCATCGTCAACCTGGCCGGCGAGCCGATCGCCGAGGGGCTGTGGACCCCGGCCAAGCGCCGCCGCATCATCGCCTCCCGCGTGGAGACCACCCAGGCGGTCGTGGCCCTGATCCGCCGACTGCGTCAGCGACCCAAGGTCCTGATCAACGGCTCGGCCATCGGCTGGTACGGCCTGCGCGGCGACGAGACCCTGGACGAGACCGCCGACGGTCGCGACTGCTTCTCCCGCACGATCTGCGCCCAATGGGAGGCCGCCGCCGAGCCCGCCGAAGCCCTGGGCGTGCGCCTAGTGCGGCTGCGGATCGGCATCGTCCTGGCGATCGAAGGCGGCGCCCTGTCGCGCATGCTGACGCCGTTCGAATTCGGCCTGGGCGGACCGTTCGGGGCTGGACGGCACTGGATGAGCTGGATCCACCTGGACGACCTGGTGCGCCTGATGGCCCACGCCATCGCCACGCCTAGCCTGAAGGGCGCGGTCAACGGCACGGCGCCCGAGCCGGAACGCAACCTGGCCTTCGCTCGGGCCCTTGGTCGCGCCCTGCATCGGCCCGCCATCCTGCCGGCCCCCGCCGCGCCTCTTCGAGCGGTGCTCGGCGACTTCGCCGAAGAGCTGCTCCTGAAGGGTCAGAAGGTCGTCCCAATGGCAGCGTTGGCGAGCGGTTTCCGCTTCACCTACCCCACCCTGGACGCGGCGCTGACGAACCTCGTCGGCGTCAGGCCAATCCAGCCTGAAGCCGCCGTCGTGAAGCTTGCAGAGGCCTAAGCGAGAACTTTGGCCTTCGTCATGGCTTGCGCCTCGGCCCGCGACAGCCAGCGCCCACGGGACAACTTGCCCGCGCCCGGCCCCTTCGGGCGATATTGTGAGAAGCGCGCGTCCTCGGGCTGCAGCATGGTCCGAGGATTGCCGTCCTTGCCGGTGTACCACATCTCGGTCCACCCGGCCGGGGCGATGTGGTCGTCCATCCAGCAGTCGAGGAAGGTGGCCATGCCGACATATTTCGGGTCGCCGTAACGCCCGTCGGCGAATTGGCTGGAGGGACGCCAGGGGCGGCCCAGATAGACGGAACCCACCTTGGTCCCGGCCTCTTTCGTCAATCGGCAGTTCTGGAACACGAAGCCGAAGGGCTGGCTGAGCGGCGTGCTGGGCGCGACGATGTAGCCGTCGATCGGATCGACGGGCCGGGGCCGCGAACGGATCTCGCAATCCTGGAAATAGGCCCGTCCCGCGCCGAAGATGAAGTCGTAGCTGCCGGTGATCAGGCAGCGCTCGAACAGGCTGGAGCCCGCGTCGGGGAACAGCGTGTCCTGATAGCTCAGGATGTCGACCTCGGTGAGCCGGGCGCGGTCCGAGCCCTTGTCCAGCATCAGGGCCACGGCCTGGGGGCCGCCACCGTCGTGCGAGTGGAGCCCGCCGGGCTTGCTCATCTCGGCCAGGCCGTCGAAGGCGTTCTGGATGGTCAGGTTGCTGGCCGCGAAGTCGGGCGCGCGCACGAATAACGTGGGTGTGCGGAATGTGCCCCACCGCTTGCCGTCCGGGGCGGTGAGGCCCGAGGCCGCGAGGTGGCTGATCACCGAGGCCTTGCGGTCCTCGCCGACCAGGTGGACGAACGGCTTGTCGATGACGACCTGTTCGTCCCAGACCCCGCGCGTGACCAGGATCCGGAAGGGCTTTCGGCCATCGGCCGGCGCGGCCGCGACCGCCGCCGACAGGCTGGCGAAGGTCGGCCCGGCATGAGGACTCGCGCCCTCCCCGCGCCACAGCACGGCGTCGTAGCGCGGCGCGGCCAGGGCCAGACCGGGAACAAGCAGCGTCGCCCCGGCCAGGACATGACGACGGGACAGAGCAGGCAACGACATGACGCCTCTTTCAAAAGGGGCGGGCGCCGACCGGGAGGACAGCCGACGCCCAATATTCCTCGGGAGGAGGAACCTCTACGATCGTTAGAACGCGTACCGCAGCCCGAAATTGAACTGCCGGCCCGTGTGCGAATAGACGTAGACGCTGTCACGGTTGCTGTCGGTGTACTGGTTGTTGAAGGCGTCGGTCAGGTTCAGCCCCTCGAACGTCAGCTTCAGGCGCTTGTTGATCGCGTACGACGCCGAGGCGTCGATGGTCGTGATCGAGCGCACGCCGTCGATGTCGTTGGTGCTGGTGCCGCTGGGCACGGCGGTCAGGTACTTGTCGCGATAGGCCGCCGAGACGCGGGCGCTGAACGCCTCGTCCTCGTAGTAGAGCGTGGCGTTGAAAGCATTCTTCGACAGGCCGACGAGGTCGTTCTGCACGAAGCCGGTCGGCGAGCGGGCCGAGATGTAGTCGATCTTGGAGTCGACCACCGTCACGTTGAAGATCGCGCCGGTGTGCTTGAGCAGGCCCGGCAGGAAGCTGAACGGCTGCTGGTAGCTGACCTCGATCCCCTTCAGCGGGCCGCCCTTGGTGTTGACCGGCTGGCTGAACAGGAAGGTGTCGCCGGCCGAAACGCCCAGGCCGTCCAGCAGGCTCAGCGGCAGACCCGAGGCGTTGAAGGGCTGCGAGATGCGCGAGGTCTGAATGTAGGTGTCGATGTCCTTGTAGAAGAGGCCGACCGACAGCAGCGCGTCCTTGGCGAAGTACCATTCGGCCGACAGGTCGTAGGTGGTGGCGCGGATCGGCTCCAGGTTCGGATTGCCCGAGCTGACGCTGAACACGCCCACCGTCGACAGGCTGCCGCCCGGCGTCAGGCTGCCCAGGTTCGGACGGGTCATCACCTTGGCCGCGCCGAAGCGCAGCAGGAAGTCGGGCGTGACCTCGGCGGTGATGTTCAGGGCCGGCAGGATGTCGTCGTAGTCGCGCTTGACCGTGGCCTGCTGGGCGGCGCCGGCCACCAGCTGGTAGCCGGTCGAGCTCTGCTCGGTCTTCACGTAGCGCACGCCGACGTCGCCGCGGATCGGCCAGGCGAAGTGATCGGTGCGGAAGTCCAGCTGCGCATAGGCGGCGCTGTCCTTCTCCTCGACGCTGCGGATGTTGCCTCGGGCGTTGGCGTTGGAGGCGCCGCTGAGTTCGAACAGGCCCGTGCCGCTATAGATGTTGAACTGCTTGGCGAAGGCGTCGAGGTCCGGCGCGGCCCAGCTGGTCGGGTAACCCGAACCGCCGAGGTTGCGGCCGAAGCCCGAGACCAGCTTGGTCAGGCTGCTGAGCGTCACGCCGGCCGGCAGGGTCGGCACGACCGACTCGTTGACCCGGGCCTGGGCCCAGGAGTCGAAGTCGTACTTCTTGAAGTTGACGCCGACCTTCAGGTTCAGGCTGTCATTGATGCGATAGTCGCCGTCCAGCTGGGCGGTGGCGATCTTGTTGGTCACGCCCTGCGGCCGCAGCCGGATTTCCGAACGCGCCGCGCCGAAATTATAGGCCAGCGGGTCGGTGACGTCGAAGCCGAAGCTCATCGCCGGCAGGTTCGGATTGACTCGATAGTCGTACGAGAAGCCGTCGGCGTTCTCTCGGTTCAGGATGACCGTCGTCTGGATCGGGTTGTTGAAGTCCGACTTCGAGGCGCCCACCAGGCCGCTCAGCTTGAAGCGATCGCCGAACTCGTGCTCGGCGGTGAAGGTCACCTGGCTGTACTGGGTGTCCAGCTTGTCGAAGCGGGTCTCGCTCTCGACATCGACGTCGTCGAACAGGCCATAGACCATGTCGCCCTTGGCGTTGACCACGCCGTCGCGGACGATGATCTCGGGACGGCCGCCCTGCGAGGCGTTGCGGGCGAAGGACAGGGCTTCGAGCCAGTTCTCCTCGCGCGTGGCCTTGAAGTCCGAATAGAGGACGTCCAGGCCGATCAGGGTCTTGTCGTCCGGGCGCATCTGGAACGAACCGGTCAGGCCCAGGCGCTTCTGCTCATGGCTCAGGCGGCCGTAGCGCGGGAAGCGCGGCGTGAACACCGCGGCCGTGCTGGCCGGCTTGAAGGTCGAGGCCGGATTGAAGCCGCCGACTTCCGTGCCGTTCAGCCAGCCGCCCGAGCCGTGGCCCTCTTCGAGCAGGCCGCGCTCGGTGTAGGCCACCGAGACCAGCGCCCCCAGCTTGCCGTCGAACCAGGTGTTGGAGGCCAGGACCGCGAAGCGCGGGTCCCAGGACTTGGAGAGGTCGTTGTAGCCCTCCTGGGCCGAGACCACGAGGGTCGCGCCCTTGTAGTCGAACGGCCGGCCCGTCTGCAGGTCGACCGTGGCGCCCAGCGAGCCTTCCTCGGTCTGGGCCGAGGCCGTCTTGCGCACGGTGATGCTGTTGAAGAGCTCCGAGGCGAAGACGTTGAAGTCGAAGGCGCGGTTGCGGTTGGCGCCGCCCGAGCTGTCGGTGCCGCTGGCCGTGCTCTGGCCCTCGACGCCGTTGATGCGCACGCGGGTGAACTGCGGGCCAAGGCCGCGAACGGTGATCTGACGGCCCTCGCCGGCGTCGCGGGCGATCGAGACGCCCGGCACGCGCTGGATGGACTCGGCCAGGTTGGCGTCCGGGAAGTCGGCGATGTCCTCGGCCTTGATGACGTCGACCACGCCGCTGGCGCGGCGCTTGAGGTTCATGGCGCTCTGCAGGCTGGCGCGGAAGCCTGTGACCACCACGGCCTCGACCTCGGCCGAGGCCTCTTCCTGCGGCGCCGAGACCGGTGCGACGGCCTGGGCGGCGATCATCGGAACCGCGGCGGTCGAGGCCAGCTGAAGCGAGGCGGTCTGCCCCAGAACCGCCGTGCGGCCGTTGTTGGAGACCACGGTCAGGTCCGCGCCGCGCAGCAGGCGCGCCAGACCCTCCTCGACCGTGTAGGCGCCGCGCACGGCGTTGACGCGCTTGCCCGTTACCGCGCTCTGCGGAGCCAGGATCTGCAACTCGGCCTGCTGGCCGAACTGGGGAATGCCCGTGGCGGCCGACTGCTCGCGCACGTCGAACGTACGCACCTGGGCATGAGCGCCCGACGCGACCAGCAGCGCGGTGGCGCCCGCCGCCAGCATCAAATAGGACTTTTCGTAAGTACGCAGCGACGTCCGCATGCGCCCCTCCCTCTCATGGTTCAAACGGCGCTTCTTGGAACGCCTGTTTGGAGCGATGCGGGGGAAACCGGTTTCCGTCAGGCATCGGTCAATTTTTTTGCACGCGGCGCTCTATTGGCCTCGCAGGACGATGGCGTTGTCGCCCACGGCCACCTTGCCGTTGAAGGTGGCCGCGGCGGCGACCGCGAAGCCTTCGGGGTCGTTGGTTCGGAACCAGCCCACGAAGCGTTCGTCGGCCAGGCGCGTGTCGGCGACCTCGATCTTGCGGTCGTTGTAGCGATTGAACTCGGCGGCGGCCTCGGTCAGCGTCTGTCCATCCAGGACGATCTGGCCATCGCGCCAGGCCAGCTGCCGCGCCAAGTCCGCGTCGGCCTCGGGCGGGATCAGGACGCCGGCGCCGTTGTCGGCGAACACCCGCTCGCCAGCGGAGACACGGCGTGGCGGGGTCTTGCCGTCCTTGGTCCAGACCTCGACCACGCCTTCGGTAACGAGGACGTCGCTGCCCCCCTCGCGCTTGCGCACCGAAAAGGCCGTGCCGACCGCGCGAACACGGACGGGTCCGCTCTCGACGACGAAGGGGCGCGACGCATCCTTGGCCACCGCGAACCAGGCCTCGCCGCGCTCCAGCTTCACGGCGCGAAGCCGCGGCTGCATGTCCACTTCCAGCTCGGAGCTGGTGTTGATCGCCGCCACCGAGCCGTCGGACATCGGCACGCGACGGATTTCGCCCAGGGCGGTGCCGTATCGCTGGGCCAACAGGCGCGGACCGACCACCATGGCCGCCAGACCCGCGGCCATGGCCCCCAACCCTGCCACCACGCCTCGACGGCGCAGTTGAACGGGTTCGGGCGCAAGCGGCTCGGGGGAGGACAGGGCCTGGGCGCGGTCAAGATGCGTCCAGCCGGCTTCAGCCCGCGCGTAGGCGCCCATGCGGCGCCGGTCGCCAGCCAGCCAGGCGTCGAGTTCGGAGCGGACGGCCTCGCCGTCGCGATCGACGCGGACCACCCATCGGGCGGCGTCCGCCTCGATGTCAGCGGCGCTTTCGCGTTCGACCATCTGTCTTCTCTCTGGCTCCTTGCGCGCCCGCGGACGCATCCTGTTCGGTCATGGCCGCGAGGATGGCGCGCAAGCCCCGCACCGCCTCGTTCTCGACCACATGTTCGGTGACGCCCAGCCGCCGGGCGATCTCGCGCTGAGGCACGCCCTCGATCTTGCGCAGCTCGAAGATCCGGCGGCAGCGATCCGGCAGGGCCGCGATCAGCCCCCTCACCCGCTCCAGCTCCCGCCGGCCCGAGACGATGCGCTCGGCCGAGGGCTCCTCGAGCGCCAGGTCCAGCGCCTCGATCTCGCTGACGGTCTCGATGCGCACCACGCGGGCGCGGCGGATCTGCTCCAGGGCCACGCTACGCGCGGCCTGGAAGAAATAGCCGCGCGGCTCGGCGATATGGTCGATGTTGCTGAGGGCGGCCAAGCGGCAATAGGTCTCCTGAAGGATGTCGTCGACGTCGCCGGCCGCGGCGAACGAGCGCCGCAACCACACGCGCACGGCGGCTTCATGGGGCAGGATTTCCCGCCCCAGCCACGCCACGATGCGCGCACGCCCCTCCGACACGTTTCCTCGCCCTGTTATTGGTCTTCCCTGTCAGCGATGCATGGCGAAGGGATTTCCGTCACATTGAAAAGCACAAATCCTGAATGTCAGCCGCGCCCGCTTCGTCGCGGCCCGTAAGACCCGATCAAATGCCGAGGATCTTCCGATAGGTGGGGTCCACCACGGGCGCATGTTCGGGGTGCTTCTGCAGATATCCCGCGAAGAACGGGCAGACCGGCAGGATCAATAGACCACGATCCTTGGCGTCGGCGAGCACGTGCTTGGCCAGCCGACTGGCTATCCCTTGGCCCTCCAACCGCTCGGGAACCAGGGTCTCGGTGATCATCAAACTGGTCGGCGAGAGGTTGTAGGTCACCACCGCGACGTCACCGTCCACGGGCAACTCGTAGCGATGCTTCTCGGCGTTGTCGTGGATTTCGGGGTCGGACATGGCAGGTCTCGCAGGTGGAGGGAAGGACGTCGGCCCGACTAGCATAGGCCGACGCCTGTCGCGCCGCCCATCCCCCACGTATCAACGATGGCGATCGGTCCCGGCCGCGGCCTCCTTTGGCTTCGCTGCATCAGCCAGCAGGTCTTCGACGACTGCGAAACGGCGGCGAACGGCCTTGGCCTTCAGGGGCTCGTAGGCGAACACCGTCCGCCCCTGACCGTCCTGGACCTCGACCTTCAGCTTCTGGCGACGTCGCGTGGCGAGTTCACGCCAGGCGGTCAGTTCGGCCAGGTCCTCGGGCGCGGCGGCGGTGGCGTAGAAGGACACGAACGGCGCCCGCGCCAGGGCGCGGTAGTAATCTGGGGCTTGGGCGGCCGGGATCTTGGGCGCCCTGCGATACCAGGTCTTGGCGATCAGCGCAGAGGCGTAGGGTTCGGAAAGCTGACGAGGGCCGCTCCAAAGTCCAGCGCGGAAGGCGCCGCCCTCGGCCGCCGTCAGCCCCAGGACCTGATCCACGACATGGGTCGCCTCGTGCAGCAGGACATAGGTCAGGGCGTCGGTGTCGCCCGCATCGAACCGCACGCGATAGCCGGACCCGTCCGTCTCGAAAAGATTGGCCTCCTTGGTGTCGAGGAAGTCGGTCAGGGACTCCCGAAGAAGGCTGGCGCGGAAGGTGATGTCGAAGACATCGCCCTTCTGCTCGGGATCGGCCCTGCTCGTCAGGGCGCTGCCGGCGCCCTGCTTGCCATCGACGAAGCTGAGCCTGCGCAGGTGGGCCTGGAGGATTCGCCGGTGAAGCGGCGGCAGCTTGGCCAGCGCCGCCTCCACGATCGCCCACTCGCTGTCCGTGAGCTGATGGGCCGTGATGTCGGCCGCGCCAGCCTTGACGTAGGTGTCGATGACCAGGGCTTCGGGCGCGCCCACCCGGGACCTGAGCGACGAGGCAGGATCGATCCCGTAGCGCTGCAAGCCGGCCTCGGCCACGATCGGCGTCGATGGCGCGCTTCCAGCGGCCGGCGCAACACCGATCAGGCACAAGGACACCATCGCCGCCGCCACACTGGCGCGCCCTTTTCTCACGTTCCCCATGAGCTTCATCGGCCTCTACTCCGCGGCGACGAGCTGTCCGGCGCCGCCCCCGCGCATCTGGTTGACGTCGCGCGCCGGCGGCGCGCCGAACAGCCGCCGATATTCCCGACTGAACTGCGTGGCGCTCTCATAGCCGACCTGGTAGGCGGCCGCGCCCGCATCGATCCCCTCGACCAGCATGAGACGCCGCGCCTCGTGCAGGCGAACGCGCTTCTGGTACTGCAGCGGGCTCATCCGCGTGATGGCGCGGAAGTTGTGATGGAAGGTCGAAAGGCCCATGCCCGCCATGACGGCCAGCGCCTCGATCCGGATCGGCGCGGCGTAGTTGTCGCGAAGCCAGGTGATCGCCCGGCCGATCCGCTCGCATCGCGACCCCTGGATCACCATCTGGCGAAGCCGTCCGCCCGCCGGTCCCATCAGCAGGCGGTAGACGATCTCGCGCAGGACCATGCGGCCCATGATGGCGATATCCTCGGGGGTGTCAGCCAAGGCCGCGAGCCGCACCACCGCGTCGATCAGCTCGACGCTCGCCTCGCCCACCGCCATGGCCGATCCAGCGGGCGCGGCCTGCGCGCCTTCCAGGTCGATTTCCGCGGCCATCGCCTTCACCGTGGCGGGATCCAGCTTCAGGATGATCGACAGGAACGGATAGGTTTCGCTGCCATCCAGGACCTGGGCGATGGTCGGCAGATCGACGGACGTGAGGACGAACTGGCCCGCGCCATAGTCGAAGGTCTCCGAGCCCAGAACCACCTTCTTGCGCCCCTGCACGACCAGGGACAGGCCCGGCTCATAGAGCGCCGAGGTCGGCGGACAGAAGCCGTCACGGCGATAGAAGAACAGGCCCGGCACGGCCGAGGCGTGATCGCCGGGCTCGGGAAGATGGCGCAGCATGCGCGCGGCCAGCCGGGACCGCGACGCCTCGAGCGGCGTCTCGGCAGATCCGGGCGGGATGTCCAGCGGTCGATCCATGGCGACACGTTGCCGAGCGCGACCGGCATCGACAAGCGGCGAAGCGCGCGCCGACACGAATGGGCAAGCAATCGGAAGGATCGAGCTAACGCCGCCCAACCAGCGGGTCCTAGTTCAAAGCCATCCCTCCCCAGCCCACGGGTTTCCAGATGCAGACCATCGGTTATGCCGCTCACGACGAGCACAGCGCCCTGACGCCATTCCCCTTCGAGCGCCGCGCCCTGCGCGACAACGACGTCGCCCTCGAGATCCTCTATTGCGGCATCTGCCACACCGACCTGCATCTGGCCCGAAACGCCTGGAAGGACTGGGGCCCGACCAACTATCCGGTTGTGCCGGGCCACGAGATCGTCGGCCGCATCGTCGAGACCGCGCCCGGCGCGCAACGCCACAAGGTCGGCGACCTGGTGGCCGTGGGCACCATGGTCGACAGCTGCCAGCACTGCGACCAGTGCCGCCGCGACCAGGAACAGATGTGCCGCGAGTTCCCGACCATCACCTACAACGCCTTCGACCGGATCGACGGCAGCCCAACCCATGGCGGCTTCTCCAAGCACATGGTGGTGCGCGAGGAGTTCGTCCTACGCGTGCCCGAAGGCCTTGATCCCGCGCGGACCGCGCCGCTGCTGTGCGCGGGCATCACGGTCTATTCGCCGCTGCGCCAATGGAATGTCGGCCCCGGCAGTCGCGTGGGCGTCGTCGGCATCGGCGGTCTGGGCCATCTGGCCGTCCGCTTCGCCGCCGCCCTGGGGGCCAGCGTCACCGTCATCACCCGCACTCCCGACAAGGCGGCCGAAGCCCAGGACCTGGGCGCCGACCATGTGCTGATCTCCACGTCTACCGAGGCGATGACGGCCGCGGCCTCGTCCTTCGACGTCATCATCGACACCATCCCGGTCCGCCACGACGTCTCGCCCTACATGACCCTGCTGGACGTCGAGGGTGTCCTGGTCATCGTCGGACAGCTGGGCGGCATGGAGGGCTTCGACACCCTGCCTCTGCTGATGGGCCGTCGCCGTATCACCGGCTCGCCATCGGGTGGCCTGGCCGAAACCCAGGAGATGCTCGACTTCTGCGCCAAGGCCGGGGTGCTGCCGGACTGCGAGACGATCCCCATGGATCAGGTCAACCAAGCCTTCGACCGCCTCGAGCGCGGCGATGTCCGCTATCGCTTCGTGATCGACATGGCCGACCTGACGCTCGCCTGACCCTCCCCTTCAGAACCCGCGGATCATCATGAAAATCGGAATCATCGGCGCCGGCCTGATCGGCGGCGCCGTCGCCCGGCTCGCGCGCGCGGCCGGCCACGACGTGCTCATCGCCAATTCCCGAGGCCCGGAAAGCCTGGCCGACCTTGCCCGCGAGATCGGCGCCCAGGCCGTCACCGCCCGCGAGGCCGCCCAGGCCGACGACATCGTCATCCTCTCCATCCCACAGGGCGCGGTGGCGAACCTGCCAGGCGATCTCTTCGCCGAAACCCCGGCCTCGGCGGTGATCATCGACACCGGCAACTACTATCCACGCGCCCGCGACGGCCTGATCCCGGAGATCGAAGCCGGACGACTGGACAGCCAGTGGGTGTCGGACCGCATCGGCCGACCGGTGATCAAGACCTTCAACATGCTGAAGGCCAACAGCCTGTCCCGGGGAGCTCCGCGCGGCGCGCCGGACCGGATCGCCATCGCCCTGGCCGGCGATGACGCCGACGCCAAGGCCAAGGTGGCCGGCTTGATCGATGCGATCGGCTTCGATCCGGTCGATGCCGGCCCCATGTCGGAGTCCTGGCGTCTGCAGCCTGGCACGCTGGGCTATTGCCACGACTACGACGCCCTGACGCTGGACGCGGCCATGGCCGCCACCGACGGCGCCCGCATCGCCGACTATCGACGCGACGGCGACGCCTTTGGCTGCGAGCTGATCAAACGGCTAGGCAGCGTGGACGCGGTAGGCCGCGCCCGGTCTTGAGCCGGATCGCAGGGGCGAAATTTGAGCGTCATCAGTGTGATCCAAGGCGCCCCCGGCTTTGGATCACGATCCCCTGGCGCCTGGACAGCATTGGTATGTGCTCATCGCCGAACAGCACGTAGGGTCCTGCAGGCTCGGCAAACAGGGTTCCCCGGGTTCATATGGCGTTTGACACCAAAGGCCGTGTGACCACGACATCGGGGCCGGCGCCGTCTTGGACGCTCAAACCAGTTCAATAGGAAACGAAGGGGAAGTCGTGCGCTTATCGTCAATGGTCCTGGCTACGTTGTTGTTGCCTGCCGCCGCCTCCGCCCAGACCGCGCCTGATTCGGCCCGACTCAAGGCCGACGTCACCAAGCTGGTGAGCTTCGGGACGCGGCACACGCTGTCGGACCCGGATCACCCCACGCGCGGCATCGGCGCGGCGCGGCGCTGGTATGCCGAGGAGATGAAGCGGATCGGCGCGGGTTGCGGCGACTGCCTGCAGGTCTCCACCGTCGAGCGCGTGTTCACCAATGACCGCGCGCCCAAGGGCGTGAACATCGTGGATGTCCTGGCCATCCAGCCTGGCCGCGATCCCAACCGCGTGGTCATTGTGCAGGGCCACATCGACAGCCGCGTGACCGACGTCATGAACGCCACCAGCGATGCGCCGGGCGCCAATGACGACGCCTCGGGCGTGGCGCTGGTGCTGGAGGCCGCGCGGCTGCTGTCGAAGCAGAAGTTCGACGCCACCATCATCTATGCCGCGCTCTCGGGCGAGGAGCAGGGCCTGATGGGCGGAACCCTTCTGGCCGACACGGCCAAGGAGCGGGGCTGGAAGGTCACCGCCGTGCTGAACAACGACATCGTCGGCAATACGGTCGGCCAGAACGGGACGCGCGTCGCCGATCGGGTGCGGGTGTTCTCCGAAGGCATCCGGGCCAATGAGGACGGGGCCGCACAACTGGTGCGCCGCGGCAACGGCGGCGAGGACGACGGCCCTAGCCGCGCGCTGGCCAAGGCCATCGATCATGTCGGCGAAGGCATCAAGGGCGGCCTGGACGTGTTCGTCGACCGTCGCCCGGACCGCTTCGGCCGCGGCGGCGACCATGAGCCGTTCCTCAAGCTGGGCTACCCCGCCGTCCGCTTCTCGGTCGGCGTCGAGAACTACAACCAGCAGCACCAGGACCTGCGCACCGCCGACGGCGTCGAATACGGTGACACGGTCGACAAGATGGACTTCCCCTACCTGGCCAAGGTGACGGCGATCAACGTCGCGACCCTAGCGCGCCTGGCCACCGCGCCGGCGGCGCCCGACGAGGTGCTGCTGCGCGGCGCCCTGGGCAGCGACACCACCGTCTCCTGGACCGCCGTGCCCGGCGCGTCGGGCTATCGCGTGGTCTGGCGGCGGAACGACAAGCAGGACTGGACCGACCATCGCGACGTCCCGGCCGACGCGAAGGAGACCGCGCTCAAGGGCGTGAATGTCGACGACACCTTCTTTGGCGTGTCGGCGCTGTCGTCGGGCGGCGTCGACAGCATCGTCACATTCGGCGGACGCGCCCCGCGCCGCTGATCTCCCCCTCTCCAGACAAAATCGAACCCGCGCAGGCTGGCCTGCGCGGGTTCTTTTTCGCCTGGGCTGCGCTTCTTAGAACCGGAAACGCATCCCGCCGCGGAAGGTGCGGCCCAGCAGGTCGTAGGGCGCGCTCGTGCCGAACGAGGTGCCGCTGCTGGGGATCGGTTCGGGATCGCGGTCGAGCAGGTTCTCCACCGCCGCGAACAGCGTGATCCGCCGGCCGCCGATAGTGACGTCGTAGTTCTCGGCCAGCTCGACGTACCAGACGGGATCCACGTGGTTGTAGGCCTCGGGGATGCCGGTCCGGCTGGTCTCGGGCTGGTTGGTGATCCGGCCCTTGCCCAGGTAGCGGGTGGTCACGGTCGTGCGGCTGGCCCCGACGGCGTAGGTGGCCGTCAGCATGCCCCGCCACTTCAGGCTGGCGAAGGTGCCCAGGGTCGGCGGCGCGACATCGCCCGGCAGGATGGTCTCGTCCTTGAGCCGCTGGGAGACCAGCAGGCGCAGGTTGATCGCGCCGGGCAGCGCATCGTTGAACCGGCCGAGATTGGCGCGGTAGCCGACCTCGTAGTCGATGCCCTCGACGGCGACGGTCTGGGCGTTGATGCCGCTGGTGTAGATGGTGGCGTTGACCAGGTTGGTCGCGCCCGCCGCCTTGACGATCGAGTCGCAGGCCGCCGGGTTCTGCGGCCGGTTGAAGCCATAGCACATGTCGATGATCTGCTGCGCGCCGACGGCCGTGATCGCGTCGGCGATATCGATCTTGTACCAGTCGATCGAGAGGCTGAGGCCGGGCGCCCAGTGCGGCTGGTAGACGCCGCCGGCGGTCCAGGTGTCGGCGATTTCCGGCTTCAGGTTGGGATTGCCGCCGCTCAGGGTGATGTTGGGCACCTGCGGGCTGCCGGCCTGGGTCCGGTCCAGATAGGCGTTCACGAACTGGCTGCTGGGAGCGAACAGGTCGTTCAGGTTCGGCGCGCGGATGTCGCGCGAGCGGGTGCCGCGCAGGCGCAGATCGTCATTGATGTCCCAGGTCAGCCCCGCCTTCCACGTGGTCACGGCCCCGCTGGTCGAGTAGTCGGTCCGCCGGGCCGCCCCGTTGAATTCGACGCTCTTGGCCACCACGCTGTCCTTCAGCAGCGGGACCAGGATTTCGCCGAAGGCTTCCTTGACGTTGTAGCCGTTGGCGCCGCCCTTGTAGTTGCCGACATTCCACAGCGACTGCAGGGAGTAGGCGTCGGCCGTCGAGGAGAAGGTCTCCTTCCGGTACTCCAGGCCTGCCGCGATCGAGACCGGTCCGGCCCAGGTGGAGAACGGGCTGTACTGGCCGTCGATCGACCAGACATCCTGGTTGAAGTCGAGGTCCTGACGCGTCCGCAGTCCCTCGGCGGCGCCCGTGACCCAGGCGACCGACGCGGCGCCCAGCGATCCCTCGCCAAAGAGGTTCATCGGCACGCAGCCATTGGTGGGATTGGCCACGGTGGAGCGGCAGATCGGCGTTCCCGCCGCGACGCCGGCCACGCCGCCGGTCGCCGGGTTGGCGATGACGTCGATCGCCCGGTTGAACCGGTCCAGGATGATGTTGTTGTCGCGGGTGTACCAGACCTTGCTGTGGCCGTGCTGGTAGTAGGCGCGCCACCGACCGCTATCGGCGAAACGACCCTCCAGCGCCGCCAGGACCCGGTCCTGACGCCGATAGTATCCTGCCTCGCCGATGTGCGTCCCCGGCGTGTTGATCATGTCGTAGAACAGCCGCGCCATCTGGAACGAGCTGACGCCGGCCTGGTCCATGGCCTGTTGCGTCACCAGCGGGATGAACGGATTGCTCCTGTTGATCGTGATCGCGGTGGCGCCCTGGCGGTTATAGACCGCCGACCAGTTGACGGTGTCGTTGCCGGCGTAGCTGGCCTCGAAGATGGCGGTGATCTTGTCGGTCAGCTCGTAGCTGCCCCGGCCATAGACGCTCCAGTGCTCGTCGTCGGGCAGGAGCGCGCCGCGGATCGGCATGGACTCGATCGTGCCGCCGGCCTGCACCTGGCCTTGCTGGATCGGACCGAAGACGAAGTTCTGGATCGTCCCGCCAGGACCAAAGGCCATGCCCATCAAAGGGCCTGAGGCGATCACGCCGCCGGGCGTGCTGTTGTAACCCGCGTCCGTGCGGACGATCTGACCGGGCTGGCCGTTCGTGGCCGTCCAGTTCGGGTTGTTCATCAGGCGAAGCCCCGGCTGGAACCAGTCGCGGGGGTCGTCGTAGAAATCGATCCGGTCGCCCTTGTAGTAGTTGCCGCTCAGCAGCAGATGGCCTTTGCCACCGGCGAACTTGCGGCCATAGGCCAGATCGCCCGAGACGATCTTGCCGTCGCCATGGCCGGTCTTGCTGAAGTTGACCCCGCCCTTCAGACCGGTGAAGCCGGTGTCGAGGATGAAGTTGACGACGCCGGCGACCGCGTCCGAGCCATAGGCGGCCGAGGCGCCGCCCGTCACGACATCGACCCGCTGCACCAGGTTCTGCGGCAGCAGGTTGACGTCCACGGCCGGGGACATGCCTGAGCCCACCACACGGCGGCCGTCCAGCAGCACCAGCGTCCGGGTGACGCCCAGGTCGCGGGCGCTCAGCTGGTTCGCGCCGCCGGTGGCGTTGGCGAACAGCGTCGTCGTGCGCGGCGTGTTGCCCGTGCCCATCGAGGGCAGCTGGGTGATGTAGTCGGCGATATTGGTCGGGTTGCGCTCCTGGATGTCCGCCGCCGACAGGACGGTGGTCGGCGTCGGCGCCTCGTTGCCGTTACGCACGATGCGCGAGCCGGTGACGAGAACCTCTTCGACCTGGCTGGCGTCCGTCGCGGTCGGCCCCGCCGCCTGCGCGGCGATCTGGAGGATCGCGGCCTGCTCCGCCGCGGCGGCCGGGTCGGCCGCGAGGCTCATGGCGGCCCCCGCCGCGATGGCGGCGCTGGTCAACAGGCGCCACCGGAGGCTCTTCAATACAGTCACTTGGGACATCAACCCGCCACTCCCCGATACAAGCGTTACATCCATAACGTCGTTACGTCATAAATTCGCCACAGTTGACCAGAGAGCGCCAACGTCGGGGTGGAGACGGCTTATCGCTTAGGGATTGACCATTTCAGATACCGTATATCTTCGATTATGTGCACGCTGCGGGTCTTGATCGCGCCAATGGCGGCGATTGGCCTCCCCCCGAAAATGACCATCCAGATCGTCGCGCAAAACAAAACCGCGACGCGCTGAGGGGGAGCGCGCCGCGGTCGGTGGGGGACTTTCGAGGGGAGAGTTCGTGCCTGGGTCTTAGGCGGCCTTTCCGTGACGCAGGTGACGGGCCTTCTTGTGCGCCGAAACCTTGTGCATCGCCGCCTTCGGCGCGGCCTTCTTGGCGGTGACCTTGGCGGCCTTGGCGGGGGTCGCCTTCGCGGCGGGGGCCGAGGCCGGGGCGACGGTGGCGGCGTTGGCCGAGACGGCGGCCAGGCCGGCGGTCGACAGGACGGCGGCGGCGAGAATGGCGCGGATGGTCACGATGCTGTCTCCTTCAAGGTTCGGCGGGAGCGCCGATGAAGATGAGCTTGAGACCCCGCCCTGACGCGGTCCGTTCAGCAACCTTACAAGGTCGTGAGAAAGCCTCGCCGAACCTTACAAATCTGCGAGATTGACGACGGCTCGCCGCAAGGCGCGCATGGCTCTATGGTTGCGCGCGGGGCTGCCGCGCGCCTTCCATGGGAGTCGAGATGTCCACGATCCGCACGCTTGGCCTGGCGACCGTACTGGCCGCCCTGAGCCTGACGGCCCAGGCCGCGCCGCGCCATGCCCCACCCGATCC